>NZ_JALNUM010000019.1:0-70703 GCF_026540795.1 Methylobacterium sp. GC_Met_2 | reverse complement strand
CAGCGTCTACACCCGCCCGAAGTACAGCGAGGCCTACGATTACACCGGCTACCCGGACGCCAACCGCTCCTTCGGCAACGTGATCGGCGGCGGCGGCTTCGCGGGCGTCGGCGTCGGCTACCAGTTCACCCCGTTCCTCCGCGGCGACATCACCGGTGAGTATCGCTACGCCACCGGCCTGCGCGGCAGCGAGTACTACCGCGGCCCGGACTACGATGACGGCCTCGGCTCCTACGGCGTCAACAAGTCGAGCGGCAACTTCGACTCCGCCGTCGTACTCGCCAACGCGTATTTCGACCTCGGCACGTGGTACGGCATCACGCCGTTCATCGGCGGCGGCGTCGGCTACGCCTTCAACCACATCTCGTCCTACTCGACCAACCAGCAGTTCACGAGCCCGACCTACGGCTACGATTACGGCAACCCGGTCTATGGCTGCGATTGCGGCGCGCCCTCCTACAACTACAAGCCGGTCTACGACGCGAACGGCAACGCGGTCTACAACACCAACAGCGGCAGCAAGTTCTACAAGGACAAGTCGAGCGGCAGCTTCGCCTGGGCGCTCCATGCCGGCCTCGCCTACAACGTGACCGACGCGCTGAAGATCGAGTTGGCCTACCGGTACCTGAACCTCGGCAAGGCCGAGACCGGCGCCGGCTACGTGCCGTGCTGCACCGGCAGCCTCCAGGCGATCAAGGTGAAGGACATCGAGGCGCACGACGTGAAGATCGGCCTGCGCTACTACCTCGGCGGCATCGTGGCGGCGCCGCTGCCGCCGCTGATGCCGGAGCCGATCCCCGGCCCGCTGGTGCGCAAGTACTGATCGCACCCCGATCTCATCACCGGACGGCGACGGCGCGGATGCCCTCCGCGCCGTTTCGCGTTTCGGTGCTGCCGTGCGGGCCGCGGATGCAGCCGAAGACATATCCGATGCCGATCGATGTCGTCCGAGAGACCGCTGACAACAGTGATAGATCAGCATTGCAACCTGGAAACTCGTTTCGATCAACGGATGATTAAGGTTACTCGACTACCACGGAGTTGAGGCTCGATCCGCCGCTTGTCACTCAGTTCCAGGACGATCCCGATGCGTACCGTCACCTTTCCGCTGCTGGCGGTTCTCGGTCTCTGCGGCGTCAACACCGCCCGGGCTGCAGACCTGGATTACGATTACCTGCGCGGTGCCGATTACGATCCGATTCCGGCCCCGGTCCGGGTGATCGACTGGAGCGGCGTGTATGTCGGCGGCCATGGCGGCTACACCTCGGCGGCGCTCGGGTTCAAGAACGCGCTCTCGCCGATGGTCTACGAGCGCTCGCACAACTCGACCGCCGAGTCGGATTTCGGTGCCTCGGCCCTGCTGAGCCCGCCATCGCGGCGCGTCGGCTCCGCGAGCTTCGGTGGCTATGTCGGCTACAACGTCCAGTACGACAGCTTCGTGTTCGGCATCGAGGGCGACTACACGAATTTCGGCCGCTTGGGCTCTTCCTCCGACAGTATCGGTCGCACCAAGACCAATTCGCTGGGTCTGCAGGAGACTCTCAACCTGAACGGGACCTCCGCAACGCGGATCACCGATTACGGGACGTTGCGGGCCCGTCTCGGCTACGCCATCGACAGCCTCATGCCGTACGTCACGGGCGGCGTCGCGATCGGCCGCGCCCGCGTCGCGGACTCGCTCAGCTACTCCGATTCCGGCTTCGACGTCAGCGCGTACAACGCCAGCTTGGCCGGGACGAGCACCTTCGTCAATCAGTTCAGAGCCACGTACAACGATCAGCGGTCGCGGACGAAGGTCGTCGCTGGCGTCGCGCTGGGGGCCGGCATCGAATACGCGATCACGCCGAACATCCTCCTGCGCGCCGAGTATCAGTACGTGCTGTTCGACAGCTTCGACGGGCACAAGGTCAACCTGAACACCGTCCGCGCCGGCGCGGCCATCAAGTTCTGATACGGCACGGTCTGGTCTTGGTTGTCGGCGGGAGCCTGTTCATGCGTGGTCGTCGCTGTCTCGCGGTCGCCGCGGCCCTGCTCGTCGCAGGGCCCGTCCTGGCGTCCCCCGTGGCCTGGCCCGGGGATCGGCCCGAGCCGCGCGTCATCCGCCACCGGGTCCGGGTGCGGCTCGTTCCGGTGGTCCCGGTCGTCCCGCCGCCCGTGCTGGTGCGGGACTACCTGCCGCGCAACCACAACGTCCCGATGTACAACGAGCCGCCCCGCTTCACGCCGGCTTGGTGAGGCGGGCCGCCGGGGACGCCATGAGCCGACCGGCCGAGTTGCTGGCTGCGACGTGTGTCCGGCCTGTCATCGCCGGGTTCGGCCGGGACATCCGGGGCCTTGCGCACGGACTCGATCACCGCCTGTACGTCTGCTCGCGCCGCACGCTCCTCCAAATGGCGTGTTGATGCTGGGCGGCTCGATGCGTGTCGACGCGTCCGGTGGCGAAGGTTTCCATGGTGACGCTCTGCAGGCAATACGCAATCGGCAATGCCCGCCT
Organism: Methylobacterium sp. GC_Met_2; assembly: GCF_026540795.1. Classification (NCBI taxonomy): domain Bacteria; kingdom Pseudomonadati; phylum Pseudomonadota; class Alphaproteobacteria; order Hyphomicrobiales; family Methylobacteriaceae; genus Methylobacterium; species Methylobacterium sp. GC_Met_2. The sequence continues at coordinate 68,209 of NZ_JALNUM010000019.1, read as the reverse complement.
CAGCTCTCCAGCTCGCTGTCCCAGTACAGGTAGTCGAGCCACGTGTGGTGATACTGCTTGTGGTCGAATTCCGGCTGGCGGTGGTGCAGTTCGTAGCGGGTCGGTCGCCGGGGCTCGATCGCCAGCGGCATGTCGGCCTCGGCCGGGGTGCGGTTGGCCTTGCGGAGGTTGCAGGGCGAGCAGGCCGCCACGACGTTCTCCCAGCTCGACAGGCCGCCCCGGGAGCGCGGCACCACGTGGTCGAAGGTCAGGCCCCCCGAGGGCAGCCGCAGGCCGCAATACTGGCAGCTGAAGCCGTCGCGCAGGTAGATGTTGTAGCGGGTGAAGGCCGGGCTGCGGGCGAGCGCCACATAGTTCTTCAGCGCCACCACGCTGGGCACCCGCAGCGACCGCGAGGGCGAGCGCGCTTCGACGTCGTAGCTCGCCACCAGGGTGACCCGGTCGAGGAACAGGGCCGTGAAGGCGTCCTTCCACGACCAGAGGGAGAGCGGATTATACGAGAGCGGCCGATAATCCGCGTTGAGGACGAGGGTTTGGAGATCCATCATCGGCGCGACTCTTCAACACTAGCTCTGACGCGGATAACGCGCGGGACCGGGCCGACGCCTCACCGGTCCGTCCGAACCGGCCGGAAGCCGATGTCGGGCGGGCCGGCGCACGGGGCGGCGACCTGGGGGGAGCGGCGGAGGGAGCAACAGGGCGGCGGGCCGGCGCGTGGGGGCGCCAGTCGGGGCGATCAGATCCGGAACGCGGCCGGGCCGAGCCGGCACGATCGCCGGCCAAGCCCTTTCGCGTGATGACGAAAAGGCCCTGTCCATGAGGGGTTCATGTAATCCCAGCATGACGCCCTTGTGAAGCTTTTCCGGGCAGGCCCTGGGGACGCACCCACCCGATGCCTCCGAATGCCATCCTCGGGCCAAGCCCCCCGGGGGGCACCCGCCGGATCCGGCGCAGGGTGGGCAGGGGCACGGTTTCGCCCTATTGCTCCCGCAGAGCGCGGGGCTGCCAGGGACCGCCCGGTCCCCTAATCGCCGCCGATTCGCCGATGCCGGATGCCGACCGTGCGTCCGGCGCGCCCGACGCGAGGTCGCCCATGACGCGTACGCCCGAGCGTACCTGCACGCTGGATCGCGGCGCGCGCCCGTCCCGCCTGCCCGCCCTGTTTGCCGCACTGATGCTCGGCCTGGCCGCCGCATCCCCGCCAGCCTGTGCCGAGACGCCCACCCCGACGCCGGCTCAGGCCCCCGCCCAGGCTCAGGCGCCTGCCGGCAAGCCTGCGGAGGCCAAGCCTGCGGAGACCAAGCCTGCGGAGACCAAGCCCGCGGAGACCACGCCCGCTGGGGCCAAACCGACCGCGGCCAAGCCCGCCCCGGTCCAGGCGGACGTCCCCGAGCAGTACAAGGCGGTTCGGGCCAAGCTCGACGCCGCCAAGTCCGAACTCGACGCCCGCGAGAAACAGCTCGGCCATACCGACCTGACGGTGGCCGATCTCACCGCCATCCGCGACAGCGCCGCCACGGTCACCGACGAGATCCGCGGCCTCGTCACGCGGCTCGACGGCCCCCTCGAGGCCGCCCGCGAGCGGCTGACCCAGCTCGGACCGAAGCCCAAGGACACGCAGGAGAGCCCGGAGGTCGCCGAGCAGCGCGCCGAGCGCGAGGCCGCGGTCACCCGGATCGACGAGACCCAGCGGCTGGCCCGCTCCCTGGTGGTCCAGGGTGACCAGATCGTCGACCGCGTCTCGAATCGCCGCCGCGAATCCTTCACCCGCGACCTGCTCCAGCGCTCCCAGCCGCTGATCGGCCCCGGCCTCTGGGCCAAGGTGATGGCCGACGTGCCGCGCGATACCCGCGCGCTGCAGAGCGCGGTGTCCGATATCGGCCTCCTGTTCTCCCGCAACGGCAGCCTCACCAACCTGCTGTTCCTGGGGCTCGCCTTCGGGATCTCGGTGGCGCTGTATTTCGGGCGGCGCAACATCGCGCCCCGGGGCGCCCACCGGGACGTGGGCACGACCGATCCGTCGCGGCGCGCGCGCCTGCTCGCCGCCTGGCGGGTGATCCTGCTCGGGACGGTGCCGGCGGTGGCGGGGTCCTACGCGGTCTATTACGCGCTCGATGCCACCAACCTCCTGCCGTCCCGGCTCCTGCCGGTGGCGGCCGCGATCTCCGGGGGGCTCGCCTTCATCGCCTTCGCGGAGGCGCTCTGCGACGGGCTGCTGAGCCCGGAAAAGCCCGCTTGGCGTCCCGCCCCCGTGGGCGACGCGGCGGCCACGCGCCTGACGCGGCTCGCGGTCGGCATCGCCACGGTGGTGACGGTGGTGAAGTCCGTGGAAGCCTTGAATTCCGGGATCTCGGCCGCGCTGCCGATCTCCATCGCGACGCGCGGCCTCGGCGCCGTGGCGACCGCCCTGATCCTGGCGATCGGACTGCACCGCTTCGCCGATACCGAGCAGGAGGAAGAGGCCTGCTTCGGCCCCTACGTGCCGACCAAATCGACCACGAGCATCGGCGGTCCCGCCCGCCTCCTCGGCTGGGCCGCCGTGGCGGTGATCGGGCTCGGCGCGCTGGTGGGCTACGTCGCCTTCGCGACCTTCCTGATCGATCAGCTGATCTGGGCCGCCTGCATCCTGGTGCTGCTCTACCTGCTGGTGCAGAGCGTCGACATCTTCATCGGCCGCGCGCTCTCCGACGAGACCCGGCTCGCTACCACGCTCCAGGCCAATACCGGCCTGCGCAAGCGCTCGCTGAACCAGATCTCGGTCCTCGCGACCGGAGGCGCCCGGGTCGTGCTGTTTCTGGTGGCGGCCCTGCTGGTGCTGGCGCCCTGGGGGCTCGATTCGACCGACATCGTCTCCTCGGTCCGGCAGGCCTTCTTCGGCTTCAAGGTCGGCGACGTCACGATCTCGTTGTCCAGCATCGCGTTGGGGATCGGGATCCTGGCGGTCGGCGTGTTCATCACCAAGGGCGTGCAGCGCTGGCTGGAGAACACCTACCTGCCGGCCACCGACCTCGACGCCGGCCTGCGCAACTCGATCACCACGGTGGCGGGCTATTGCGGCTTCCTGCTCGCGCTGGCGCTCGCCTTCTCGTATCTGGGCCTGAGCCTGGAAAAGCTCACCCTGGTGGCCGGCGCCCTGTCGGTCGGTATCGGTTTCGGCCTCCAGTCGATCGTCAACAACTTCGTCTCGGGCCTGCTGCTCCTGTGGGAGCGGCCGATCCGGGTCGGCGATCAGGTGGTGATCGGTGATTCCGAGGGTATCGTGAAGCGGATCTCGGTGCGCTCCACCGAGATCCAGACCTTCGACCGCTCGGCCGTGATCGTGCCGAACTCCAACCTGATCTCCGGCGTGGTGAAGAACCGGGTGCGGGGCGACCGCTCGGGTCGGGTGAGCATCACGGTCAGCGTCCTGCGCAACCAGGACCCGGTGCGGGCCGCCGAGATGATCACGGCCTGCGCGACGGCCCACGCCGACGTGCTGAAGGAGCCCGCGCCCCGGGTGGTGTTCAAGAAGATCGGCGACCCGTTCCTCGAATTCGAGCTGCTGGTCTGGATCACCGACGTCAGCCTCGGCCAGAAGGTGCTGACCGACCTGAATTTTTCCGTGTTCGCGACCCTCTGCGAGGCGGGCTTCATCCCGCCGCTCGGCCCCGGCTCCAGCATCGTGACCGTGCAGGGCCTCGACTCGATGCAGACCGCCATGGGCGAGATCGCCAGCCGGTTCGGGCTGGCGGCGCCGGCTTCCGGGACCGAAGAGGAGCCGGCCCGGGCGCCGCGCGACCGCGGCTTGCGGAGCGCCGGGGGCTGAGGCGACGAACCCCGGGCTCTGCCTTCAGGAGGAGGGCGCCCCTACGGGCGCGCCCGGGCAGGCCTCAGGTCGAGATGCGCACACGCGCCCTCGGCGGCGAGCATCACCCGTGTCCCGGTCCGCTTCAGCAGGCCCGCCTTCTCCAGAGCCGCCACGTCGTCGTGAACGCGTCGGTAATTCCGGCCGAGCGAGCCGGCCAGCGCGGTGATCGAGTCGGCCGGCCCTGCCGCCAGGGCCTCCAGCACCGCGATGCGGGCCGTCGAGAAGGTCTTAAGGAAGGTCGCCCAGTTCTCGAAGGTGACGACGCGTTCCGGCTCCACGGCTTCGCCCGCCTCCGCACGCCGCACCGCCGAGAGGAAACGCCCCCGCATATCCTCCACCGATCCGCCGATGACGACGGTCACTTCATCGCTCATCGATCACCTCCGCGCAGCACGCCGACCTCGGTCAGGAAGTCATCCAGCAGCGTCTCGAACGTCGTGAACAGGTAGGGCGTTTCCTCCGCACCGCGATGGACGTGATCACCCTTCCCCGCCTCATTGTCGTAAGCCAGGATCCGCTGACCCTCACCACCGTAGAACAGCGAATATTTGAAGCCGTGCACTGAACCACGCACCCGGTCGGGAGGCTGAAGTTCCCACAGTTTGAGCTGAAGGATCATACCATCCGCGAAGACCCTCTTGTCATCGAGCAGGAGCCGCGCGCGTGCCATGGAAGACGAAAAAGCCTCGGACGTTATGACACCGAACGTCATATCACGTCGAGCCAGTGATTCTGCAGCGCGGATGCAGGCGGGTCCGACAAGGCCTATATGGCTCCGGCAACCGAGCCGGCTGCCGGGGTGGGGACCAGGAAACGTGGGCGCACGACACACGAGACGGACTCTGCCGCGGGTGCTCTGCCTGCCGGCGCTTGCGCTTCTCGGCGCCTGCACCGCCCAGGCGCCGGCCTCCTCGGCGCTGCCGAGCATCTATCTGCCGCTCGCCAACACCAGCGCGCATATCGATATCGAGGCGGCCCGCGACATGATTTCGTCGTACCGCCGCAACCGCGGCGCGGCGCCGCTCACCGTCGACCCGGAATTGCAGCGGCTGGCCGAGGCCGAGGCGGCCTCGATGGCGCTGGCTGACCGGCCGAGCCGGGCTCAGACCGTCAAGGCCGCGGTGGAGCGGCTCGGCTACGCGGACGTGAACGCCAACCTCTCGGCGGGCTACCACACCCTGGCGGAGGCCTTTTCCGGCTGGCGCGACAGTCCCCCGCACAACGCCACGATGCTCGACCCGAAGGCGACCAAGATGGGGATCGCCACCGCCTACGCGCCGGGCTCGAAGTATAAGGTCTACTGGGCGCTGCTCACCGCCAAGTAGCGTCGCCCATCGTAGCGTCGCCCATCGGGCGGCCCCGTCCCGTTCGGGACCGGCAGCGCCGCCCGGAGCAGCGTGACCGTCACCCGCCGGCCGGCTTGTCGGGACCGGGAACGGCCGAGTAACCCTCGAGATTAGGGGACCTTGCTGAACGAACAGTAAGGGCGGATGTTTCCAACCTGTATCGATCCGTCATCGCGCGTTCAGGCAGAACCTGGCATACGCCTGTCGTACGAGGGGTTTGACGGCAGAGGCGGCGACGCCGCCGGCCAAGCGACCTTCTTTAAGAGACGGCGCAGGACCCGGGTCACACGGGCCGCGCCAGGGGTGGCGGAGCGGTCGTGATGGTTCGTCTGTACGGGCGGGTCCTGGGATTCCTGAAGGCGGAGCGGCGGCTGGCGATCGGCTTGGCCGCCACCAACGTCGTGCTGGCGGTGGCGGCCTTCGCCGAACCGCTGCTGATGGGCCGGATCATCGACCAGCTGACCCATCTCAAGCGCGGCGGCGACGCCATGGGCACGATGCTGCCCCTGCTCGCCGCCTGGGTGGCGTTCGGGTTCTTCACCATCGCGGCGGGCGTGTTCATCGCGCTCCACGCCGACCGGCTGGCCCACCGCAACCGCCTGTCCTCGATGGCGAGCTACTTCGAGCACGTGCTCGACCTGCCGCTCGCCTTCCACTCGGCCAACCATTCCGGCCGGGTGCTGAAGGCGATGCTGGAGGGCACCAACGGCATGGCCTGGCTGTGGCTCGGCTTCTTCCGCGACCATCTGGTCGCCCTGGTCTCGCTGGGCGTGCTCCTGCCGATGACCCTGTTGATCAACTGGCAGCTCGGCTCGATCCTGGTGGTGCTGGTGCTCGCCTTCACGGCGCTGACCACCTTCGTGATGCGCCGGACCGAGACGCTGCAGTGTCAGGTCGAGGAATTCAATTCGGGGCTGGCCGCCCACGCCTCGGACGCGCTCGGCAACGTCGCGGTGATCCAGTCCTTCACCCGCGCCAAGGCCGAGAAGGACGCGATGCGCGGCATCATCACCAATCTGCTGGCCGCGCAGATCCCGGTCCTGTCCTGGTGGGCGCTCGCCAACGTGGCGACCCGGGCGTCCGCGACCATCACCATGACGGCGATCTTCGTCACCGGCATCTGGCTGTATCAGGCCGGCACCACCACGGTGGGCGAGGTCGTGGCCTTCATGAGCCTCGCCACCGCCTTCGTGGCGCGCCTCGACCACGTGGTCGGCTTCGTCAACGGCCTGTTCCAGCAGGCGCCGAAGATCGCGGAGTTCTTCGAGATCTACGACACCGTCCCGGCGGTGGCCGACCGGCCGCAGGCCCGGCAGGTGGCGCGGTTCGAGGGCGCGGTCACCTTCGACGATGTCGCCTTCTCGTACGATGGCCGCCGCCGGGCGCTGGACGGCGTGTCCTTCTCGGCGCGCCCCGGCGAGACGATCGCGCTGGTCGGCACCACCGGCTCGGGCAAGTCGACGACGCTGGGCCTCCTGCACCGCAGCTTCGACCCGTCCGCCGGTTCGATCCGGATCGACGGAATGGACATCCGCGACGTCGGCCTGTCGAGCCTGCGCCACAACATCGGCGTGGTGTTCCAAGAGCCGATGCTGTTCGCCCGCTCGATCCGCGAGAACCTGCAGGTCGGCTGTCCCGACGCCACGGATGCCGAGATGCTCGACGCGCTGGAGCGGGCCCAGGCCAGCACCTTCATGGCGCGCCAGTCCGCCGGCCTCGACACGGTGATCGGCGAGCGCGGCCGGTCGCTCTCGGGGGGCGAGCGCCAGCGGCTCTCGATCGCCCGTGCGCTCCTGAAGAACCCGCCGATCCTGATCCTCGACGAGGCGACCTCGGCGCTCGACGCGGCCACCGAGCGCAAGCTCCAGGGCGCGCTGGAGACCGTGATGGAAGGGCGGACCACCTTCGTGATCGCCCACCGTCTGGCGACGATCCGCGACGCCGACCGGATCCTGGTGTTCCACGAGGGCCGGATCGTCGAGGCCGGCACCTTCGACCAGCTGGTGGCGCAGGATGGCCGCTTCGCCGAGCTCGCCCGGGCGCAGTTCATGGCGGCCGAGACCGAGGAAGGGCTGGCGCTGGCCGCGTGAGGAGGGGCCGGCGCCGGCTACAAGCCCCGCATGTCAGGGTGATGCGCAGGTCCCCTCTCCTGAAGGGAGAGGGTTGGGGTGAGGGACGAGAAGCTTCAGAACGCGAGCGCTCTCCGACGAAGTGGGCACCGGTTCGGCGCAAGAGAGCGCGTCACAACAAGAGCTGAGAGCCGCGCGCGACTGCAGCGCGATCGGTACACGACAATTGTCTTCCGCCTGGGTCGGCAAGCGCGACCTGCCCCCTCTCCCGAGCGGGAGAGGGTTGGGGTGAGGGTCGAGAACTCTCAAAATCGAGCGCACCTTGAAGCCCTGACAAGGCATGCCTCTTCCGGACTCTTCTCATGCCTCACCCGGCTTTCTGCGAAAGCAGACCTCTCCCGCACGGGAGAGGGGACCCGCGCCCTATTTGGCGACGGTGGCGTCACTGTCGTGTACCGTGCTGCAACGCGATCGGGTACGGCTCTCAGCGCCCGCGAAGCTCGTCGATGATGCGTCTCCTTCGGAGAGGTTCCACCCCTCACCCTGTCCCTCTCCCTTCAGGAGAGGGGACCCGCGCCTCATCCCGCCTCCGGCGTGGCTCACACCCACCCGATGCGCTTGAAGAACCCCGCGATCTCCTCCGCCGCCCGGTCGGGATCCTCCCGATGCGGGAAGTGCCCCACCCCCGGGAACGGCGCCAGATCGAGATCCGAAAACGTCTCGCCCAGGCGGTCGGTCCAGGCGTAGGGGAAGATCGGGTCGTGCTCGGCCCAGCGCACGCAGGTCGGCACGCCGATCGGCGGCAGGGGCGGGGCCTCACCCTTGAGCATCGCCACCCGTCCGGCATGGGCCGCCCGGTAATGCGCGAAGCCGCCCGCGAGGTTTCCGGGCTTCCAATACGCGTCCACGAAGGCGTCGAGCACCGGATCGAACGCGTCCTTGCGGTGCGACCAGTGCCGCAGGAAGTGCCCGATATAGGCGGCGCAGCTCTCGCGGCTGGCACCGACCAGCTGGACCGCCAGATCCATCTGGTTGAACGACTGGTACCAGATCTCGGTGAGCCGGTCCGGCGCGGCGAGGCGGGGGCCGATCCCCGGATACACGAAATCGAACAGGACCAGGCCGGCGCAGCGCTCCGGATTGGCCCGGGCGAGCGCCTGGATCACTGCCCCGCCGACATCGTGGCCGACGATGCCGGCCCGCGCGATCCCGAGCGCGTCGAGCAGCGCCACCATGTCGGCGGCGTGGTCGGCCGGCCCGAAGGGACCCGCCGGCGTGTCGCTGTCGCCGAAGCCGCGCAGATCCGGGGCGATCAGCGTGTGGCGGGACGCGAGGCGCGTCATCACGGGCTCCCAGGTCAGCCAGAATTCCGGCCAGCCGTGGAGCAGCAGCAGCGGCGAACCGGTGCCGCAGCGGGCGACGTGCAGGTCCGCAACGTGCAGGTCCGCGCCCGCGACGCGAACGGTCAGGTGTTCGACGCCGTCCATTTCCCCTCCATCTCGGCCCGGCGGGCCAGCATCTTCGCCTGCAACCGGCTGCGGCGGGCGGCGATCACCGTGCCGTTGATCTCGCCGCCGAACAGGAACATCGCGGCGAGCCAGTAGAGGAACACCAGGAACACCATCGCGGTGGCCAAGCCGCCGTAGGTCGACGCGTAGGCGTTGGAGAACCGGTCGAGATAATAGCCGAAGCCGAGGCCGGCGAAGAACCACAGGACCAGGGTCACCCCGATCCCCGGCAGCACCGACGGGATCGAGCGCCGCCCGGCTGCGACGAACTTGTGGGCGATGACCAGGATCACGGCCAGCAGCAGCGCGGTGATCCCGATCCGCCCGATCGCCACCGTCAGGCTCAGGGGCTCGAGCCCCGGCGCCACCAGCACGAGGGCGCGCCAGATCAGCGGCCCCAGCACCACGAGCAGCGCGAAGGCCAGCATCGCGAAGGCGCCGCAGATCACGTAGCCGATCGATTCGAGCCGGGTCAGCCACCAGGGCCGGCTCTCCCGCAGCCCGTAGGCCCGGTTCAGCCCGACCCGAAGGCTCTCGACCCCCGAAGAGGAAAAGTAGAGGGCGAACAGCGCGCCGAGCGTCAGCACGCCGCGGCGCTGCTCGGTCAGCACCCGGTGGACCTCGCCGACGATCGGCTTGGCGATCTCCCGGGGCCACGCGTCGAAGATCAGCACCCCGGCCTCGTCGGCGAGCGACTGGGTGCCGAACAGGCCGGCCAAGGCCGCCAGCAGGATCAGGAACGGGAACAGCGATGTGAGGGTCGAGAGCGCGATGTGGCTCGCGATCGCCCAGCCGTCGTGGGAGACGAAGCGCTGCGCCGCCACGCCCATGATCTGGAATCCGTTGCGGATGGGTTTCACGGTGTTCTGACGATCCTCTGGCGGAACGGCTCGCCGATGAACGGCTCGAGCCTTCTTGTGACGCGCGCTCATGCGCCGAGCTGGTATCCACCTCGATGGAGAGCGTTCCCGGCCGGCCGGTCAACGCAGCCGACGCGATCCGGTCCCGAACACGAACCGGTGACGCGCGGATGCCACGCCCCTGGGATGCGCCGGATCGCCGTTGCGACTCGCGGGCCGGATGCGCCTTAGATACCGCCATGCCGACATCCTCACGACCCCCGACGCGCGCGGCCAGCCTCCTCCCGGCCCTGTTCGTGCCGATCTGGGCGACCGGCTTCATCTCGGCCCGGGCGGTGGTGCCGCACGCGGATCCGCTGGGGTTCACGGCCGTGCGCTTCACGGCGGTCGCCCTGGTGCTGGCGGGGATCGCGCTGGCGGCGCGCGTGCGCTGGCCGGCGGACCGGGCGGGCTGGCGCGACCCGGTCGTCGCGGGCTTCCTGATGCAGGGCGTCTACCTGTCGAGCACGTTCTGGGCGGTGAGCCACGGCCTGCCGGCCGGGATCGCGGCCCTCGTCGGCAGCCTCCAGCCCCTGCTGACCGCGCTCCTGGCGCAGCCCCTGCTCGGCGAGCGGGTCAGCGCCCGGCGGGCACTGGGGATCCTGATGGGCTTCATCGGCGCGGGCCTCGTGCTGGCCCCGAAACTCGGCGCCGCCGATCCCTCGGGGATCCCGCCGCTCGCGCTGGCGGTCAGCTTCCTGGCCGTCCTGTCGCTGACCCTCGGCACCCTCTGGCAGAAGCGCACCGGCGGGCGGGTCGATCTGCTCGCCGGGGCCACGCTCCAGTTCGTCGGCGGCATGGCCTGTGCGATCCCCCTGGCGGTCGCCTTCGGCAGCGCGCGGTTCGAGTCCGTCGCGCCGGTCTGGCTCGGGCTCGCCTGGGCGGTCCTGATCAATTCGGTGGCCGGCATCCTGCTGCTGCTGGCGCTGATCCGGCGGGGGGCGGTGGCGGGGGTGGCGGCGCTGTTCTTCCTCGTCCCGCCGGTGGCGGCCGTGCTCGGCTACCTCCTGTTCGGCGAGGTGCTGACGCCGCTCCAGGGCGCCGGAATGGCGCTGGCCGCCCTGGGGGTCGCGGTAGCCAGCCGGGGCTGAGAGCCTTCGGCCCGGGTCCCGGGTTTCCAAAGGGCTTCAGCCCTTTGGCGGGTGCTCAGGGCAGAGCCCTGAGATGATGACCAAGGCTCCGCCCCGGACCCGCGAAAGGTCTCGACCTTTCGAAACCACGAGGTGGCGCTTCCCCTGCGACCGCAGGGCCCGGAAACCCTTCGCCGCCTCGCGGTTTGATGCGCGCGGGCCGCAGCGGCCCGAATCGGGACCGAGCGAGGCGCGCATGGATCAGGACAAGCCCCGCGAGATCCGCCTCGCCCTCGACGCGATCCCCCTCGGCGGCAAGGCCGAGGGCAAGGCGGGCGACGACGCGGTCCTGTTCGTGCGCGACGCCGACGGCGTGCGCGCCTTCCAGGCCAAGTGCCCGCATCTCGGCGCGCCGCTCGCCAAGGGCGAGATCTGCGGCGGACGGCTCTACTGCCCCTGGCACAAGGCCGCCTTCTCGGTCGCCGACGGCAGCCTGGAGGAGCCGCCGGCCCTCGAGCCCCTGACCCGCTATCCCGTGCGGATCGAGGGCGGCGAGGCGGTGGCGACGCTCACGCCCGAACCGGCCCCGGCCAAGCGCCCTGCCACCTCCATCGAGACCGTCCTGATCGTCGGCACCGGGGCGGCGGCGGCCGCCTGCGTGACGACCCTGCGGCGCGAGGGGTTTTCAGGCCGGATCACCATGGTCGGCCGCGAGGCGCATCCGCCCTACGACCGGACCAAGCTGTCCAAGCAGTTCCTGGCCAAGCCGACGCCGCCGGAGAAGACCCTGCTGGAGCCGGACTTTTCCTCGGCCCACGGGGTCGAGCGGATCGCGGCCGAGGCCACCCGGGTCGATCCGGCGACCCGCAGCGTCACCCTGGCGGACGGGCGCACCCTCACCGGCGACGCCCTGCTGATCGCCACCGGAAGCCGCGCAGCGGTGCCGGATTTCGAGGGCAAGGACCTCGACGGCGTGATGACCCTGCGCAGCCTCGACGACGCCGTGCGGCTCAGCGAGGCTGCCGAGCACGCCAAGCGCGTGGTGGTGATCGGGGCGGGCTTCATCGGTTTGGAGGCCGCGGCCTTCCTGACCAAGCGCGGTCTGTCGGTGACGGTCCTGTCCCGGGAGGAGATCCCCTTCGCCAAGCGCTTCGGCGAGGCCGTGGGGGCGGCGCTGAAGCAGTACCACGCGGGCAACGGCGTGACCTTCGTGACCGGCAGCGTCGCCCGGATCGCCGGCGATGGCCGCGTCACCGCGGTCGAGACCGAGGCGGGCGAAAACCTGCCGGCCGACCTCGTCCTGATCGGCGCCGGGGCCGCGCCGGAGACCGGGATCGTCGCCGGGGTGGAGCCGGACGAGACCGGAGGCCTTCGGGTCGGTGCGGACCTCATGCTCGCCGACCGGGTCTGGGTCGCGGGCGACATCGCGGCCTTCCCGGAGCAGGGCAGCGGGATGACCGCGCGGATCGAGCACTGGCGGCTCGCCCAGCAGCATGGCACGCACGCGGCCCGGGCGATCCTGGGCGCGCAGGGCGATTTCTCCGGCGCGCCGTTCTTCTGGAGCAACCAGGGCGACAAGCGCCTCGACTATGGCGGCTACGCGCCGGATTTCGAGCGGATCATCCTGCAGGGCGATCCGGCCGCCCTCGACTTCATCGCCTTCTATATCCGGGAGGGCCGCGCAGTGGCGGCCTGCAGCATCGGCCGCAACACGCCGTTCACGGCGTTCCTGCACCTGCTGGGCGAAGGCCGGGTGCCGAGCCCGGAGGCGATCGCGGGCGGTGCCGATTTGGCCGCACAGGTGTGATGGAACCGGCGCGCCCACCTGTGCCTTTCGGTTGACGCTGCCCGCCGTCCGACAAGCCGGGCCGAGCCGGGAGGCCCCATGAACCAGATCCTCGTCGTCGCCCTCATCTGCGCAGCCTCGGTCCAGGCTCCGGACTGCTCGCGCGACACCGCCATCGACGTGGTCACGGGCCCGGCCCACACCCTCCAGGAATGCCTGATCCAGGGCCCGGTGCTCGCCGCCAATGCCGGCTTCAAGGGCGAGGATGGCGCCTACCTGAAGACGCGCTGCGAGCAGAAGCGCTGAGCTTCGGCGGGAATTTCTAGAACCTGAGGGACCGAGCCTGCCGCGCGCCCTCCCTCTCCCCGCTGCGGGCTACAATGTTCACACAGCTGCGCCGGCGCTCTCTCCTCCCCTGGCGACCCCGGGCTTGCCCGGGATCGCTCAAGCTTGCGGGGAGGCGTTGGAGGTGGGGGTTGGTGCAGACGGTACCGCTGCGCCTCATCCTGAACCACCCCCACCCCTGGCCCCTCGCCGCAAGGGGGAGGGGAAAAGCGCTCTCTTTTTCAGAGCGTTGGTGTCGGACTGCGAAGTGTGAATCCACTAAGCAGACTTGCGTTGGCAAGCCAACGCTTCATCTGCTTAGCTCTTTGTTATGTCACAGGTTTTTGTCACAAAACCGGTGGCCACTTTTGCGAAACCTGCTTAGCCCCCCGCAGAGGGGGGAGGGAGAAGCCCGGGTCTGACGCCGTCCGGTTTCCAAGGATCGTTGCGTAAAGCCTGACACGATCAGGCCGCCCGCATCGGCCGGATTGTGTTCGAAGTCCCCCGCTCTTCAACTTCAGTTCAAGACGCGACAAACGAAATCTGCTTCGGCTTGCGCCGCAGACAGGTTAAAAGACACGATCCAGAGAAACGCCACGCGAGCAAAAAAACCATGTCCGCATCCCCCGCCATCCAGACCGAGCCGCAGGATCTCGTGGCCCTCACCAAAGCCGCCGGCGAGAGCGCCAAGGCGCTGGCCGCCGAGGCCACCCGCCGGGTCCGCACGCGGATCCTCGGGACGGATGGGCGGATCGACGCGGCCAAGCTCGAAGGCCAGCAGCACGCCGCCCACGGCCTCGCGTGGCTCGCCACCTACGCGGAGGCAGTCCGCGAACTCGGCAGCTACGCCGAGCGCCTGCAGGCCGAGGGCCGGTTCGGCGAGACCGAGTCGCTCCTCGTGCGGATCGGCGCGGGCGAGTATCTCGATCAGCTGTTCTCCGGCATCCCGATGAGCCAGGGCGAGATGGTCCGCCCGATCGGCTCGCTCGGCCTCACCGCCAAGGAGGTGGCGCAGTACCGCACCGATGCGGTCGAGACCCTGATCGCCGAGGGCAATACCCTCGAGAACCGTGCCGCCCTGGTCGCCCAGATGCGCGACGGCAGCGGCGCGGCGACCGTCGGCGCCTCGGGCCTCGACGAGGACATGGAGGCGATCCGCTCCGAGATGCGCCGCTTCGGCAAGGCCGAGGTGGTCGATCAGGCGCATGAGTGGCACCTGAAGAACGCCTACATCCCGATGGAGATCGTGACCAAGATGGCCGAGCTCGGCGTCTTCGGCCTGACGATCCCCGAGGAATACGGCGGCATGGGCCTGCCCAAGACCGCCATGTGCGTGGTCTCGGAGGAGCTGTCCCGGGCCTATATCGGCGTCGGCTCGCTCGGCACCCGCTCGGAGATCGCCGCCGAGCTGATCCTGTGCGGCGGCACCGAGGAGCAGAAGCAGCGCTTCCTGCCGAAAATCGCCTCGGGCGATATTTTGCCGACTGCCGTCTTCACCGAGCCGAACACGGGTTCGGATCTGGCCTCGCTGCGTACCCGGGCCGTCAAGGACGGCGACACCTGGAAGATCAGCGGCAACAAGACCTGGATCACCCATCCGGTCCGGGCCGACATCATGACGGTGCTGGTGCGCACCAAGCCCGAGGAGAAGGGCCACAAGGGCCTCTCCATGCTGATCGCCGAGAAGCCCCGCGGCACCGACGCGGATCCGTTCCCGGTCGAGGGCCTGTCGGGTGGCGAGATCGAGGTGCTCGGCTACCGCGGCATGAAGGAATACGAGCTGGCCTTCGAGGGCTTCGAGGTCCCGGCCGCGAACCTGCTCGGCGAGGTTGAGGGCAAGGGTTTTGCCCAGCTGATGCAGACCTTCGAGTCGGCCCGCATCCAGACCGCGGCGCGCGCCGTCGGCGTCGCCCAGTCGGCCCTCGATGTCGGCCTGCGCTATGCCGAGGAGCGGGTGCAGTTCGGCAAGCCGCTGGTCAGCTTCCCGCGGGTGGCCGACAAGCTCGCCATGATGGCGGTGGAGATCAACATCGCCCGCCAGCTCACCTACTTCTCGGCCCGCGAGAAGGACGAGGGCAAGCGCTGCGATCTCGAGGCCGGGATGGCCAAGCTGCTCGGCGCCCGCGTCGCCTGGGCGGCGGCCGACAACGCCCTGCAGATCCACGGCGGCAACGGCTTCGCGCTGGAATACGCGGTCAGCCGGATCCTGTGCGACGCGCGCATTCTCTCGATCTTCGAGGGTGCGGCCGAGATCCAGGCCCAGGTGATCGCCCGCCGGCTGCTCGAAGCCGCGTGAGGGACCGGGCGGCTACGCGGCCGCCCGGCATCGTCGGGGCTCTGCCCCGACACCCCGCCAAAGGGCCCCAGGCCCTTTGGAAACCCAAATCTACTTGGTGATCTTCACCGAGACCGGGTCGCTCGACGGGAAGGTTTCCTCCAGGGCGTCGTCCAGGCGCTCGTTGAGCTTCTCCTGCTTGTTGTCGGGATGCGCGTTGTCGCCCGGCTTGGCGCTGCCCTGCTGGAAGCCCGGCTTGGTCTCGTTCTGCTTCTGCTCGTCGGCCATGGTGGTCGCTCGTCCGTGACGGGGGCACGCAAGGTGCCGGTGCGCATCAACGCGGGCGGCGGCGGGTGTTTCCGATCTTTCGGGCACCGCGCGGCAATCCGGCCCCCGTTCGCTCACGTCGCCGGGATCGACCGCTCGGCCGCCGCGGCGGCGACCGGATCACGGGCATCGGCGCCGCGCATCACGGTCTCGTAGACCCGCGCCAGACGGTCGAGATGGGCGTCGAGGCTGAGCGGCGCCGCCCAGTAGCGCGCGTAGGCGGCCCGGCCCATCCGGGTGGCGAGCCCATCGTCCGACAGGCTGCGCAGATGCGTCGCCAGCGATTCCGGGTCGCCCGAGCGGAACCAGAACCCGGTCTCGCCGTCGACCACCGCCTCCCGGCCCGCGCAGGCATCGCTGACGATCACCGGCGCGCCGCAGGCCAGCGCCTCGTAGACGGTCAGCGGCTGGCCCTCGTACCAGACGCTCGGGAAGACCAGCGCCCGGGCCTGCCGCATCAGGGCCTGCACGCCGGCGGCATCGCGCCAGCCCAGCATGACGGCCTCGGGATAGCGTGCAGCGAGCGCGGCCCGCTCGGGCCCGTCGCCGACGAAGACCGCCCGCGCCCCCGCCCGCCGGGCCGCCTCGGCGAAGATCGGCGCGCCCTTCTCGGTGGAGATCCGCCCGACGAACAGGACATCGCCCGGCGGCCCATCCCGCAGCGGCGCCTGCGTCACGGCGATCGGGTTGTCGACCCGGTGGAATGCGGTTCCCGGGGGCATCAGCGGCCGCACGACCCGCTCCTGCAGGTCGCTGATCGTGATGACGTGGGAAAACAGCTCCGGCAGCCGGGCCACCTGCGCGAGCCCGACATGGCGGACCATCCGGGCGACCTTGCGCGGGTAGCTGCGCGCGTCGCAATTCGCCACGATGCAGGAGGCCGACATCGGCGTGCGGTGGCAGATCTTCTGCTCCGGATAGGCGTAGAAGCCGCCGGTCGGGCAGACCAGGAAGAACTCGTGCATCGTGTACAGGCAGGGCAGCCCCGAGGCCCGGAGCGCCGGGCCGATCGACGGCGAGAGCGCCTTGGCGAAGGCGTGGACATGGACCACGGTGTCGCGCGGGTCGCAGGCGGCGAGTTCCCGCGCGAGCGCCCGGCGCGCCGTGCCGTTCCAGATCGCCTGTGCGGCAAACGCCAGCTTGTTGCGCGTCGTCGCGATATCGTCCTGCTCCAGGCAGACGACGCGGATGCCGGCGGGTGCGAGCCGCGGATCCACCGGGCCGACGGCGGCGAACAGGCTCACCCGGACCCCGCGGGCGGCGAGCCCCAGGGCGGATTCGATCGCCACCTTGGCCTGTCCGCCATTGATCGAGGCGTGGTCTGCGACGAGGACGACGTGCATGGTCGGGTTTCCGACGCTCTAATTCCGGATTGAGCGTTGTAACGACCCGCGGTTGATCCCCCGTAAACTGGTTTTCGCCATGATCCCGGCTGTCGAGACCGGGGCCGTTTGCATGCACGTCGTGATCCTGGCCGAGTTCGCGTCCGCCAGCGGCGGGGCCGAGAAGGTCGCGCTGGAATCGGCCCGGGGGCTCGCGGAGGCCGGCGTCTCGGTCACCTACCTCCAGGCGGTTGCGGGCGCGGCCGACCCGTTGCTCGATCACGCAAACATCCGGCGGGTGGTGCTCGGCTTGCCGGACATCTGGTCGCTCGGCGGCGCGAAGGCCGCGGCGGCCGGGATCTGGCACGCGGCGGCGGCGCGCAGCCTCGCCGCGGCGCTCGCCGCGCTACCGGAGCGGCCGGACTGCATCCACCTGCACCAATGGACCCGCGCCCTGTCGCCGGCGATCTTCCCGGTCCTGTCGGGGGCGGGCGTGCCCGTCATCGTCACCCTGCACGACTACGCCCTGGCCTGCCCGAACGGGGTCTATTACCGCTTCGACCGGGCTGAGCCCTGCGGACTCAAGCCCCTGTCGGCCGCCTGCATCGCGGCGCCCTGCGATGCGCGCAGCCGCGCCCACAAGCTGGTGCGCGTCGCCCGGACCGTGGCGCTGCGGCAGGCGATGCGGGGGCTGCCGCTCCACGTGGTCCATGTCAGCGACGCCAGCCGGCGGCGGATGGGCGACCTTCTCGGCGCCGACGCCCTCACCCACCACCGGATCGACAACCCGGTCCGGGTCGCCGAGGGACCGCCGGCCGAGCCCCACCGCGGCGATGCGATTGCGTATGTCGGGCGCCTGACCCGCGAAAAGGGCGCCGATCTGGTCGCCGAGGCCGCCCGTGCGGCGGGCCTGCCGGCCCTGTTCATCGGCGCCGGGCCCCTGGAGGCCGAACTGTGCGCCCGGGACGGCGTGGAGATCATCGGCTGGCAGAGCCCCGCCGCGGTCTGGGAGATCCTGCGCCGCCGGGCCCGGGCGCTCGCCGCGCCGTCACGCTGGTACGAGACCGGGCCGCTCACGGTCTACGAGGCGCTGGCCGCCGGAATCCCGGTGGTCGCCTCCGACCGGTCCGGGGCCGCCGAGAAGGTCCGCCACGGGCAGACCGGCTTCGTGGTCGCCCCGGCGGTCGGGGCCCTGACGGCCGCCTTCACGGCTCTGCGGGACGATGCCTGCGCCGGAGGCCTCGGCGCGCGGGCCTATGCCGAAGCCCGCGCTGCGCCGATGACGCTGGCGACCCATGCGGCCGCACTCCGGACGCTGTACGGCCAGCTCGCACGCGATACGGGTGCGGTGCAGCATCGCCCTTTGCCGGCTCTGCTGGAACGCCCGTGAGGTCCATCACACCGCAATATGTATTCAGGATACACGACCCGTTCCGACCCTCTGGACAACAGGACGATTTCTTGTAAACGGATGCGCGCTCCAAATCGCCAATCCAGGTAGCCTCTATAAACGGCAAAGCTTTGCCGATGGTCTGGTGTATCGGCCCGGGTCCGGAGAAAAACCTTCTGAGATCCTGGATTCGGCATTTTATCGATCCTCCCGAGGGTGTATCCAGCTCCGCATTATGCACTTGACTTCTTGTTGCAGTGCAACATATAGAGGCGCGTCACGGCGGACGCAGCTGGCGTCCCGCTCCAATGATCGTTCTGGAGACACAGATGCAGACCCCGAATTTCGAGATGCCGACCGAGATGCGCGACTTCGCCGAGAAGAGCGTCGACCAGGCCCGCAACGCCGTCGGCACCCTGATGGCCAATGCCGTCAAGGTCACCGAGCAGGCCCAGGTCTCGGGCCAGACCTTCCAGTCGACCGTCAGCGCGGCCCTCGCGAAGGGCTTCGACCACGCCCAGGCCAATGCCAACGCGACCTTCGACTTCGCGCAGAAGCTTGCGCGCACGAAGGACCTGCGCGAGGCCTTCGAGCTCCAGTCCGAGTTCGTCCGGAGCCAGTTCGCGGCGTTCCAGGCTCAAGCCAAGGATTACGGCGCCCTGGTCCAGAACGTCGCCCGCTAGAGCGCTCTCCGCCGAAGTGGACGCCGGTTCGGCGCAAGAGAGAGCGCGTTAAAATAAGGGTTTAGAGCCGTGCCCGATTGCAATGCGATCGGTACACGACAGTGACGCCACCGTTGCCGAATAGGGCGCGGGTCCCCTCTCCCGCACGGGAGAGGGGGCAGGTTGCGCTTGCCGACCCAGGCGGCTGACAAGTGTCGTGGGCGGTGTGCAATGCGATCGGGCACGGCTCTAAGGACGGGTCTACCTGCCGGCCCGCATGGATCGGGGGTGTTCCAAAAGATCCGGGCGGCCGCTTCGGGCCGGCCGGATTCAACGATTCGACGCCCGAGCGTCCCGGGTTCGACCCCGGACGGCGCCGACAGGCCGACCGTCGCTTCTGCGGGTCGGGAGCGGACAGGAGGAGATCGCGCGATGGGAAAGCCGCGTCGGCCACGAGTGGGCCTTTCCAACTGGCAGCCGAAGCCGCCCCTGAATACGGGGATGCCTGCTCCGCTCGCGTCCTTGTCCGAGGCCTCGGTAGACGAGTCGGATGTGTCCGTCGTGGCCCTGTCACGCGCCGGGTTCGCGGATGACGCGCCGGTCTTGGCGTCAGCTCCGGCGATAGACCCCATCACCCCGGCCGAGTTGGTGGCGCAGGCAGCGCGGGTCGAACCCCGCCTCGCGCCCGAAACCGAGATCCCTGACAGCGTTGCCCACGCCGTGAATCCCCCCGAGGCGGATCGCGACGAAGAGGCCGATCAGGACTCCCACGATGATCGTCATGCGCCCGACCGCGCGGAGCCGGAGACGGCGTTCGCCGCCGCCCCGCCGCCGGATCTCGTCCCCGCCGCGATGCTGCACGCCGCGGAGCCCGCGCCGCTGAACCGGTTCGCGTTCGCACCGGACCGGATCGACATGATCGAGATCGGCTCGACCATCGCCCGCTACATGCAGGGCGAGGGCACGGCCGCCCTGGAGCATTTCCGGGCTCTCTCGGATGTCCGTACGCCGGCCGATCTGATCCGTCTCCAGGTCGGCGAGGCCCAGCGCGCCGCCGACGCCTCCCTGACCTGCTGGGTCACGGTGATGGGCAAGGCGAGCCGCGTCGTCGCGTTCCGTTGAGGCCGGACGTGTCGCCCCCGCGCAAAACGGATGGCCGGATCGAACCGGGTGCGACAACGCTCCGTTAACCAAGCCGGTCCCATGCCGTATCGGAGGGTACGGGAAACCAAACCGCACCAATGCCGAACTGCGCACGTCTGATCCGATCCGCCTGCTTCTGCCTCGCCCTCGCGCTCATTCCGGCGCTGGCGGGTCCGCCCGCGGCCGCGCAGAACGGTGACAAGCCCGCCATCGCCATCGGGGCCGATCTCGCCAGCCAGGGCGGCACGACCCGCCTCACCCTGACCCTGTCCCGGGCCGTGGAGGCCCGCGGCTTCGTGATGGAGCGGCCCGACCGGGCGGTGATCGACCTGCCCGAGGTCAACTTCCAGCTCGAATCGGGCACCGGCAGCCGCCGGGACGGCCTCGTGCAATCCTTCCGCTACGGCCTGTTCGCCCCCGGACGCTCGCGCATCGTGATCGACCTCGCGAGCCCCGCCACCGTGGGCAAGATCGAGACCGCAACCCGGGCCAAGGACGGCGCCGTGCTGCTCACGATCCCGCTGCAGCGCGCCGACCGCGACGCCTTCCGCAAGGCGGCCGCCGCGGCCGATCCCGCCCCCGCGCAGGCCCGGGCCGCAGCGCCCGAACCCACCGACCAGCGCCCGCTGATCATGGTCGATGCCGGCCATGGCGGCACCGATCCCGGCGCCATCGCGGTGGGCGGCGTGTTCGAGAAGGACATCGTGTTCGGCTTCGCCCAGGCGCTCGTCGAGAAGCTGGAGGCAGGAGGCCGCTACCGGGTCCGGATGACGCGCGACCGGGACGTGTTCGTGCCGCTGGCCGACCGCGTCCGCCTCGCCCGCGAGGCCAGGGCCGACCTGTTCGTGTCGATCCACGCCGATTCGATCTCGGCGGCCCCGCAGGTGCGCGGCGCGACGATCTACACCAACGCCGAGAAGGCGACCGATCTCGAATCCGCCAAGCTCGCCGAGCGCGAAAACCGGGCCGACGCCGCCGCGGGCGCCGAGTCCGCCGAGGCGCCGCCGGACATCGCCGACATCCTTCAGGAACTCACCCTGCGGGAGACGCGCGGCTTCTCGTCGGGCTTCGCCCGGACCTTGATGGGCCAGCTCGGTCCGGTGATGGAGATGAGTTCCAAGCCTCACCGGGAGGCGCGGTTCGTGGTGCTGCGCTCCCCCGATGTGCCGAGCGTGCTGGTGGAACTGGGCTACCTGTCGAGCAAGCGCGACCTGGAGATGCTGCAATCGCCGGAGTGGCGCGCCGGGGTCACCGGCTCGATGGCCAAGGCGATCGACATGTTCTTCACCAATCGTGCCAGCCTGGGGCGGCCGGTGATGACGCGTCGCTCGGCCGCCGTCGCCCCAGTTTTACCATAGAGTAAGTGTCGATACGGGCTGTCCGAACGCCCGCTCGCAGCCGTCGCAACCGGCAATCCGAGGGGGCCTCAGGTGACCATCCGGGGGCCGACCGCATCGTGAGCGGAGCTGCGCGCCGGGTGAGCCGATTCCGGCATGCGGCCGGGCCAGCGACGAGCGGAACACCGGATGCGTCTGATCCTTCGTTTCTTCGGGATCCTGTTCAGCGCCGCCGCGGTGCTGTTCGTGATCGGCGCGGCGGCGGGCGGTTACTTCTACTGGAAGTACAGCCAGGACCTGCCCGACCACGCCGCGCTCGCGAATTACGAGCCGCCGGTGATGACCCGCATCCACGCGGCCGACGGCTCGCTGCTGGCCGAATATGCCCGCGAGCGCCGGCTCTACCTGCCGATCCAGGCGATGCCGAAGATCGTGGTCGCGGCTTTCCTGTCGGCCGAGGACAAGAACTTCTACAAGCACGGCGGCATCGACCCCGAGGGGATCGTGCGCGCCTTCCTGACCAACGCCAAGTCGGGCAAGCGCCAGGGCGCCTCGACCATCACCCAGCAGGTCGCCAAGAACTTCCTGCTGTCCTCCGAGCAGACCTACGACCGTAAGGTCAAGGAGGCGCTGCTGGCCCTCCGGATCGAGTCGGCCTACTCCAAGGACAAGATCCTCGAACTCTACCTCAACGAGATCTTCCTGGGCACGATCGTCCCGGGCCGCAACCTGCACGGGGTTGCCGCGGCGGCGCTCGACTATTTCGGCAAGTCGGTCCACGAATTGACCATCAACGAGGCGGCCTACCTCGCCGCCCTGCCGAAGGGGCCCAACAACTACCACCCCTACCGCAAGACCCAGGCGGCGCTCGACCGCCGCAACGAGATCATCCGCCTGATGGCGGAGAACAACTACATCACCAAGGACGAGGCGGACGCCGCCAAGAAGATGCCGCTCGGCGTCAACCCGCGCGTCGCCTTCCCGAACGCCGCCAACGCCAACTACTTCACCGAGGAGGTCCGTCGCGAGATCTCCGAGCGCTACGGCGAGAAGAAGCTCTACGAGGGTGGCCTCTCGGTGCGCTCGACGCTGGATCCGAAGATGCAGGCCTGGGCCCGCAAGGCCCTGGTCGACGGCCTCGTGCGCTACGATCAGGCCCATGGCTGGCGCGGTGCCGTCACCCGGGTCGACCTGACCGGGCGGGACTGGGGCATGGCGGCGGCCGAGGTGCCGGCGCTCGGCGACGTGGCGCCCTGGCGGCTCGCCGTGGTGCTGGGCAACGGCGGCGGCGGCGTGCAGGTCGGCCTCCAGCCCAAGCGCGAGGCGTCGGGCCAGGTCGGCAAGGACCGCGAGACCGGCGTGATCACCCCGGACGGGATGCGCTGGGCCGGCCGTGCCAATCTCCAGGCCGGCGACATGGTCTATGTCGAGGCGATCGAGGGCGGGAAGGGCCAGTTCCGCCTGCGCCAGAAGCCCGAGGTCTCCGGCGCCATCGTGGCCATGGACCCGAATACCGGCCGCGTCCACGCGATGGTCGGCGGCTTCTCGTACGACGAATCCGAGTTCAACCGCGCCACCCAGGCGATGCGCCAGCCCGGCTCCTCGTTCAAGCCGATCGTCTACTCGGCGGCTCTGGACAACGGCTACACCCCCGCCTCGATCGTGCAGGATTCGCCGATCACCATCGAGGGCGGCCCCGGCCAGGAGGCCTGGACGCCTTCGAACTACGACGGCAAGTCCGGCGGCCCGCACACCCTGCGCTACGGGATCGAGCACTCGAAGAACCTGATGACGGTGCGGCTCGCCAAGGATGTCGGCATGCCGCTCATCGCCGAGTATGCCCGCCGGTTCGGCGTCTATGACGACATGCTGCCGGTGCTGCCGATGTCGCTGGGCGCGGGCGAGACCACGGTGATGCGCATGGTCACCGCCTACTCGATGCTGGCCAATGGCGGCCGGCGCATCCGGCCGACCCTGATCGACCGGATCCAGGACCGCATCGGCGAGACGATCTACCGTCACGACAACCGCAAGTGCATCGGCTGCGACGCCGAGAAGTGGTCGGGCCAGGACGAGCCGAAGCTGGTGGACGATTCCGAGCAGGTGCTCGACCCGCTGACCGCCTACCAGATGGTCTCGATCATGGAGGGCGTGGTCCAGCGCGGCACCGCGACCCTGCTGAAGCAGATCGGCAAGCCGCTCGCCGGCAAGACCGGCACCACCAACGACGCCAAGGACGCGTGGTTCGTGGGCTTCTCGCCGGATCTGGCGGTGGGCATCTATCTCGGCTTCGACAAGCCCCGCTCGCTCGGCGACCGCGCCACCGGCGGCGGGCTGGCCGCGCCGATCGCCCTGGAATTCCTCAAGACCGCCCTCAAGGACAAGCCGCCGACCCCGTTCCGCGTGCCACCGGGCATCAAGCTGATCCGCATCAACCTCGCCAGCGGCACCCGCGCCGGCTCGAGCGAGGGGGCGGGGACGATCCTGGAGGCGTTCAAGCCCGGCACGGCGCCGCCGGATTCCTACGTGGCCCCGTCCGGCGGCAGCCAGGCGCCGGCCCCCGCGGCGGCGGTGCCGGCGGATCCCGATCGGGCCGCGCAGGCGGGTGGGCTTTATTGAGATGAGAGGCAGCGCGGCGCGCTCTTGAGAAAGAGCCGGCGCCGCGTTCCACTCTCCCCCACAGAGGGCCTTTGGGATTCACACATCAGGTCTGGGCTCAGTGTGCCGTCGATAGGCTTGGCAATCCCAACGTGCCACGCGCCCTCCCTCCCCCCTCTGCGGGGGGAGGGGGCCCGCGTATGATGATCGCCCGCACGCCATCCGCACAGAAAAAAGCCGCCCCGGAGGGAGCGGCTTGGAGGAGTCTTCAGGGAGGCATCAAACAGAGCGGACGAGAAGGTCCAACTCCACATCCAGAAAACTGGATGCCTGTTTATCAGTTAAGAACCTTAACACATAGTAAATACCAGTCTCCGCGAGCGATCATGCCGCCAGACTGTCGAACAGCCCGCGCCCGTCGGTGCCGCCGATCAGATCCTCGACGAAGTTTTCCGGGTGCGGCATCATGCCGAGCACAGTCCGGTTCTCCGAGAGGACGCCCGCGATCGCGTTGAGCGAGCCGTTGCGGTTGGCCTCGACGGTGACGGTCCCCGCCGCGTCGCAGTACCGGAAGGCCACCCGACCCTCGGCCTCGATCCGCGCCAGGGTCTCGGGATCGGCGAAATAGTTGCCCTCGCCGTGGGCGACGCAGACGTCGATGACCTGACCCTGCCGGTAGGCACTGGTGAAGCGGGTATCGGTGCGCTCGACCCGGAGCGTCTGCCGGTGGCAGATGAAGCGCCGGTTCACGTTGCGCATCAGCACGCCCGGCAGCAGGCCGGATTCGCACAGGATCTGGAAGCCGTTGCAGATGCCGAGCACGAGGCCGCCCCGACCCACATGCGCCCGCACCGCATCCATGGCGGCGGCCCGTCCGGCGATCGCCCCGCAGCGCAGATAGTCGCCGTACGAGAAGCCGCCCGGCAGGACGGCGAGATCGGTGCCGGCCGGCAGGTCGTGGTCCGCGTGCCAGACGAGGCTCACCCGCGCGCCCGACCGGCGCAACGCCCGGACGACATCGCTCTCGCGGTTCGAGCCGGGGAAGACGATGACCGCGGCGTGCATCAGAGGATCTCGATCGCGTAGTTCTCGACCACCGTGTTGGCCAGGAGCTTCTCGCAGGCGGTGCGCAGCGTCGCCTCGGCGGCGGCAGCGTCGGTGGCCGCCACCTCGATGTCGAACACCTTGCCCTGCCGCACGCCCTCGACCCCCTGGATCGCCAGCGACTTGAGCGCGGCCTCGATCGCCTTGCCCTGCGGGTCCAGCACGCCGGTCTTCAGGGTGACGATAATACGGGCTTTCATGGATTTTCGGGTCTCGCGCGTCGCCGGGACGAGGGTCTCACCTGCGGCAACGTTTCACAGGCTGCCGCAGTTCTCTGTAGCAGGAAGGCCGCCGGCCTGTCGAACGCGGGTCGCGTTATCGACGGGGCGCGGCGGTGCCCGCGCGCAGCGGCTCGATGCTGATCGCCCGCCGCCAGAGCTGCAGCATGATCCAGGCCGCGAACAGGCTGAACAGACCCATCAGGACATGGCCGACCCGGTCCCCGAGATCGAACAGGCCCGCCAGCGCCCAGCCGGCCGCGATGGCGACAGCGAACACCTCGGTGCCGACGAGGACCATCATGCTCACGATGGTGATGGCGTTGCGCCCGTTCACGCGATCGACCCCTGAAAATAGGACGGGTCCTGGACGAAAACCGTCCGAGACCCGCGCAGCTAGCCCGGCAGGGCCGCCGATGCAACCAAGCGCACCGCTGTTAGCGCGGCGCGCGCTTCGCCAGGATCCGCTGCAGCGTCCGCCGGTGCATGTTCAGGCGCCGGGCCGTCTCGCTGACATTGCGGCCGCACAGCTCGTAGACCCGCTGGATGTGCTCCCACCGGACCCGGTCGGCCGACATCGGGTTCTCGGGCGGATCGGCCCGCTCACCCGGCTGGGCCATCAGCGTGCCGTGGATCTCGTCGGCATCGGCGGGCTTGGCGAGATAGTCGAAGGCGCCGAGCTTTACCGCGGTGACCGCGGTTGCGATGTTGCCGTAGCCGGTCAGGATCACGCCGCGTGCTTCCGGGCGGCGCTCCTTCAGACGGGCGATCACGTCGAGGCCGTTGCCGTCGCCGAGGCGCATGTCGATCACCGCGAAGGCCGGGGCCCGGGCTTCCACGGCCGAGACGCCGTCCGCGACGCTGTCGGCCACCTGCACGTGATACCCACGGCTCTCCATGGCGCGGGCGAGACGGGTCTGGAAGGGCTTGTCGTCATCGACGATCAGCAGGCTGCGGTCGGAGAAGGCGGCCAGTGGATCGGCGTCGCTGAGCACGGCAGCGTCGGTCGCCGCCGCGGTCCCGGGCTGCGTAAGCATCGGGCGTTCCTTTCAGGTTTTCATCGTCGGTTCTTGGTCTGTCCCTTATATAGGGACGACATCGCGCGGGGGCAGGGGGTGTTGGATATTGAGTTCCGGCGAATGACGCGGCGCTGCCCCGCGCTCGAAGATGTGGCGGGCCCAGGACACGCGCACCACTGCCCCGTGGGCCTCCGGCGTGGGCACGTTCATCAGCACGAGCTGGGCGCCTGAGCGCTCGATCAGGGTCTTGGCGATGAACAGCCCGAGCCCCAGCCCCGCCCCGACGGTCCCGCCCGATTGCGGCCGGTCCTGACTGCGGGTGGTGACGTAGGGCTCGCCGGCCCGCAGCAGAACCTCGCTGGAGAAGCCCGGACCGTCGTCCCGGATCTCGAGCCAGACCCGCTCCTGGCTCCAGCGCCCCTCCACGGACACCCGCGCCTCGGCGAAGTCCGCGGCGTTGTCGAGGATATTGGCGAGGCCGAACATCACCCCCGGGTTGCGGCGGCAGGCCGGCTCCGGCCCGTCCCCGAGGCTCGTGATGTCGAGCGCGGTGCCGAGCGCCCGCTGCGGAGCCACCAGCTCCTCGACGAGGTGGCTGAACGTGACCGTCTCCAGGAAGCCGGCGCCGGCGCCGTCGCCGTCGAGCGAGGTGAGCTTGCCCAGGATGCCGCGGCAGCGGTCGACCTGCTCGCGCAGCAGGTTCAGATCCTCCGCCACCGCGGGCGAGGCGGTGGGGCCGAGCTGGCGGATCAGCTCCTTGGTGACCAGCATGATGGTGCCGAGGGGGGTGCCCAACTCGTGGGCGGCCGCGGCTGCCAGCCCGTCGAGCTGGGACAGGTGCTGCTCCCGGGCGAGCACGAGCTCGGTGGCGGCCAGCGCCTGGGCGAGGAGCCGCGTCTCCTCCGCCACCCGCCACGCGTAGACGCCCGTGAACGCGGTGCCGAGCAGGATCGCGGTCCAGACGCCCGAGACGTACAGGAACGGCAATTCGATCCGCCCGTCCGCGAACCAGGGGAGCGGCCGGTGGACCAGGGCCAGCAGGGTCGCGAGCCCCACGGCCAGCAGGCCCAGCGCCAGCGTCCGCTCCGGCGGCAAGGCGGTCGCCGAGATCAGCACGGGGGCGAGGAACAGCAGCGAGAACGGGTTCTGCAGCCCGCCCGTCAGGAACAGCAGGGCGGCGAGCTGCACGATGTCGAACGCGAGCAGCAGGGCCGCGGAATCGTCGCTGAGCCGGTAGCTCGCGGGGAAGCGGATGCGCAGCGCGAGGTTCAGCCAGGACGAGGTGGCGATCACCAGGAAGCACCAGCCGAAGGGCAGCGGCAGACCGAGGCCGAACTGCGCCCCGACCACGGCGGCGCTCTGGCCGGTGATGGCGAGCCAGCGCAGGCGGACGAAGGTGTCGAGCCGCAGGTGTCGCGCGTCGCGGACGAGGCCGTTCAGATCGGAATCGGGCATGCACTGCTTCGGTGGGGCGTCGGGCGGACTGAGCCGGTACGAAAGTTTCGCGACAGCCGGCGACGTTCAAGTCCGGCGATGTCGCGGATGCGGGAGGCCGGCAAATTTTCCGGGGCAAGTCTTCCGGGGCAAGTCTTCCGGGGCAAGTCATCCGGGGCAACTCATCCGGGCCGAATCGTCACAGGCGCCATCGTCACAGGGGAAATCGTCCCCATCTGGGGATGTTCCATTATCGTTCAGGGTGGAACATTATCCTGCCAATTCCGGTCGGGGGGCGTTCGGTGCCGGTTGGCCCGCAACACCGAAGGCCGGCGGCAGACCGTGAGGTAACGATGCTCCTGGCCTATTCGATGTACGAGGGCGCCCGCGCCCTGATGACGCCGGCCCGGGTCGCCGCCGATCTCACGCGCTACGGCCTCCAGATTCCCGGCAATCCGCTGGCCTACGGGCCCTACGCGCGGGCGGTCAGCGCGGGCTGCGAGATGTTCGAGCGCGTCACCCGCCAATACGGCAAGCCGGCCTTCGGCTTCACCGAGACGATGGTCGACGGGCAAGCGGTGCCGGTCAGCGAGCGGGTGGTGTGGGAGCGGCCGTTCTGCCGCCTGATCGCCTTCGACCGCGCCTTCCCGACGCCGCCCACCGAGGCGCAGCCGAAGCTCCTGATCGTCGCGCCGATGTCGGGCCATTACGCCACGCTGCTGCGCGGCACCGTGGAGGCGATGCTGCCGAACCACCGGGTGTTCATCACCGACTGGACCGACGCCCGGATGGTGCCGCTGCTGGCCGGCCGCTTCGACCTCGACGACTACATCGACACCCTCCAGGAGATCTTCGCATTCCTGGGGCCGGATCTGCACGTCATGGCGGTGTGCCAGCCGGCGGTGCCGGTCTTGGCCGCGGTGGCGCTGATGGAGGCGGCCGACGAGCCCGCCGTGCCGAGTTCCATGACCCTGATGGGCGGCCCGATCGACACGCGCCGCTCGCCCACCGCGGTGAACTGCCTCGCGCAGGAGCGCGGCCAGAAGTGGTTCGAGCAGAACACGATCAGCCTCGTGCCGCCGATCTACCCGGGGGCGTGGCGCCGGGTCTATCCGGGCTTCCTGCAGCTCTCCGGCTTCATGGCGATGAACCTCGACCGGCACGTCACCGCCCATTCGGACATGTTCGACCATCTGGTGGGCGGCGACGGCGACTCGGCCGAGAAGCACCGGGACTTCTACGACGAGTACCTCGCGGTGATGGACCTCACCGCCGAGTACTACCTCCAGACGGTGCAGACCGTGTTCGTGAACCACGCCTTGCCGAAGGGTGAGATGCAGCACCGGGGCGTTCCGGTCGATCTCGGGGCGATCCGCCGCTGCGCGATCCTGGCGGTCGAGGGCGAGAACGACGACATCTCCGGCGTCGGCCAGACCAAGGCGGCGCTCGACCTGACGCCGAACCTGCCCGATGCGCGCAAGGCCTATCACCTCCAGGCCGGGGTGGGGCATTACGGGGTGTTCAACGGCTCGCGCTACCGCACGGTGATCGCCCCGCGGATCGCGGCCTTCATCCGCGCCATGCAGGCGGTGCCGGCCGCGCGCGGCGGCCATCTGCGGCAGGTGGGCTGAGGCTGGAGAAAGCGGGTGCTGCTCGGTGTAGAGCGCGCGCCCTCTCACGCCGCGAGCCTGCGATGTTCACGCATCGGGTCTTGAAGGTCGCGACGCCCCCCTCTCCCCGCTTGCGGGGAGAGGCCCGCACGGACCTCGTCGTCCGTGCGGGAAGCGAGAGGCGAAGCCGGAGCGGCGGTGATTCCGGAAGAGACTCCTCCGTTCAAGCCCCCTCACCTTCGGCTGCCGCCTCGCTCCGGCGACGACAAGGTCGCCGGAGCCCTCTCCCCGCAAGCGGGGCGAGGGGTTTGCTGGTGCTTTCGTCGGCGCAGCGCGCGATGTGTGCATACCGTAGCCCCCGCCGGAGAGGGGAACAGCGCCTGCCGTTCAGACGGTCCGGTCACAGAACCCGCCGCGGATCGAGCGCATCGCGCAGGCCGTCGCCGATGAAGTTGATCGACAGCACGGTCAAAAAAATCGCGCCCCCCGGGAACAGCGCCCAGTGGGGCGCGACGTCCAAGTGGTCCTTGGCGTCGAACAGCAGCCGCCCCCAAGTCGGGATGTCGGGCGGGAAACCGAGCCCCAGGAACGAGAGCGTCGATTCCGCGATGATCGCCGCCGAGACCTCGATCGAGGCGGCCACGATCACCGGCCCCAGCGCGTTCGGCAGGATGTGGCGGCGCACGAGGTGCCCGGTGGTCGCCCCCTGCGAACGGGCCGCCTCCACGAACTCC
Organism: Methylobacterium sp. GC_Met_2; assembly: GCF_026540795.1. Taxonomy (NCBI): domain Bacteria; kingdom Pseudomonadati; phylum Pseudomonadota; class Alphaproteobacteria; order Hyphomicrobiales; family Methylobacteriaceae; genus Methylobacterium; species Methylobacterium sp. GC_Met_2. The sequence continues at coordinate 38,187 of NZ_JALNUM010000019.1, read as the reverse complement.
TTCTCCCGGAGCGTCAGGAACTGCGCCCGCACCAGCCGGGCGACCGGCATCCAGCGCAGGCCCCCGATCACCGCGACGATCATCAGGAACACGCCGCCCTGCGTGCCGAACACGGCCTTCAGGCTGTCGCGGAACAGGTAGATCACCAGCAGCAGCAGCGGCAGTTGCGGCAGCGACAGGAACAGGTCGGTCAGCCACATCAGCAGGGGGTCGAGGAGGCGGCGCGACATGCCGGCCAGCGCCCCGACCAGCACCCCGATCAGGCTCGCCACCGCCATGGCGGCGAAGCCCACGGCGAGGGAGATCCGGCCGCCATGGATCATCCGGGACAAGAGATCCTGGCCGAGATCGTCGGTGCCGAACGGATGGTCCCAGGACGGGCCCTGGAGCTGGGCGGCGAAATCGATGTCGTCGATGGCGACCGGCCAGAGCAGGCCGCCGAACACCACGCCGGCGACCAGTACGGCCAGCACGCCGACGCTCGCCAGCGCCAGCCGGTGCCGCCGGAAGCGCCGCCACGTCTCCCGCCCCGGCGAGGCCGGCACGCGGGCAGGGGCCATCGCCTCATCGGAGGGCGATGCGAGGGTCGAGCCAGCCATAGAGCAGGTCCGCGACGAGGTTGAACAGGATGACGAGGCCGGCGAACACGAAGGTCACCGCCATCACCACCGGCGTGTCGTTGGCCAGCATCGCGTCGATCAGCAGCGAGCCGATGCCGGGGATCCGGAAGATCTGCTCGGTGACGATGGCGCCGCCGAACACCGCCGGGATCTGGAGGGCGACCAGCGTCACCACCGGGATCAGGGCGTTGCGGGCGATGTGCCGGCGGGTCACCGTGCCCTCGGAGAGGCCCTTGGCGCGGGCCGTGGTGACGTAGTCGAGCCGGGCGACGTTCAGCGCCGAGGCGCGCACGTACCGGGTGTAGGAGGCGGCCTGGAAGAAGCCCAACACCGCCACCGGCATGATCGCCTGCCGGATGTTGGCCCACATCCAGGGGAGGCCGGAGCCCGGCAGGTCGGCCTGGTAGACGAAGGGCAGCCAGCCGAGCTTGATCGAGAACAGCAGGATGAACAGCAGGCCGGTGAAGAAGGTCGGCAGCGAGAAGCCCACGAAGGCCAAGGTGTTGGCGACCTGATCGGCCAGCGAGTAGGGCCGGCGCGCGGCGTAGAGACCGACCGGCACCGCGATCAGCAGCGCCAGCACCTGGGAGGAGCCGACGATGAACAGGGTCGTCGGCAGCCGCTGCAGGATCAGCGCATCGACGTTGACCCGGCTGGCGAACGAGAAGCCCCAGTCGCCGTGCAGCATGGCGGTGAGCCAGTGCAGGTAGCGGGTGAAGATCGGGTCATCGAGGCCGAACTTCACCCGCAGGGCCGCCCGCACCTCCGGGGGCACGTTCGGGTTGCTGGCGAGTTCGCCGAACGGGTCGCCCGGCGCGAGCGCCAGGACGGTGAACAGGATCAGGCTGATGCCGAGCAGGCTCGGGATCGCGATCAGGAGCCGTCGCAGGATGTAGGCGCCCATTGGTGTGCCCCTTCTTGGCGCCGCGCTCCCGCTCAGGCCTCCCGGTACCAGTCGGGCAGGAACGACAGGTCGTTGTCCCAGCCGCTGCGGGGCGCCGTGAGCGTGGCGCCCACCGCCGAGACCTCGGCCCGGTGGATCAGCGGCAGCACGTTCTCGGAGACCGCGAGGTCGTTGCAGGTGATCAGCAGCGCTGCGCGCTTGACCGGGTCGAGCTCGCTCTGGGCGGCGGTGTAGGCCTTGTCGTAGGCGTCGTTGCGCCAGCGCACGACGTTGCGGCCCTGCCACTTGTTGGCCTTCTGGGCGACCTCCCAGGAGGCGTACATCAAGAGCCAGATCGCCGGATCGGCCTGGGTCATGCTGTAGGCGTACATCTCCATGTCGGCGTAGAAATGCGTGCAGGTGTCGGGGTTGGCCGGATCGGAGGAGAAGAACACCGAGCCGGTGACCGATTTCAGCTCGATCGCGATGCCGGCCTTGGCGGCCGCCTGCTTGATGATCGCCTGGGTCTTCTGGCGCGGGGCGTTGATCGAGGTCTGGAAGACCAGCTTGAGCGTCTTGCCGTCCTTGGCGCGGATCCCGTCCGAGCCCTTGGTCCAGCCGGCCTCGTCGAGGAGCGCGTTGGCGCGTGCCGGGTCGAAGGCGAAGCTGGTATCCTTCGAGACGAAGCGCTCGGGGCCGTTCACCGTGTTGGCGGTGGCCTTGCCGGTGCGGCCGTAGATGTAGGTCTGGATCGACTTGCGGTCGACCAGCAGGTTCATCGCTCGGGCTACCTTCGGGTCCGAGAAGGCGGGGTGCTTGGTGGTGATCGAGGACCGCTCGCCGTCGACCTCGACGTTCGGGTCGGTGGCATTCAGCAGCAGGAATTCCAGCTTGCCGCCGTAGACCACGTCGACCCGGCCCTTGCCGCCGGTCTCCAGGCGCTTCAGCACCTCGTCCTCGATCAGCATGTTCCAGGCGTAGTCGTACTCGCCGGTCTGGAGCACGGCGCGGGCGGCCGAGACCGCATCGCCGCCGCCCTTCATCTCGATCGTGTCGAAATACGGCCGGTTCGGCAGGTGGTAATCCGGGTTGCGCGCGCCGCGGACGATGTCGCCGGGCCGGAACTCCACGAACCGGTACGGGCCGGTGCCCACGGGGGCGAGGTTCTGCGGCGCGTCGCGCGATTTCGCGCCGCTATAGGGGCCGAACAGGTGCTGCGGCAGCACCATCCCGACGATGCCCACGAAGGCGTCGCACCAGAACGGTGTCGGCTTGTCGAACAGGACCCGGACGCTGAGGTCGTCGATCTTCTCGACCGTGCAATCCTTGTAGGAGCCGGCCGTCACCGCCGCAGTGGCGGGATCGCGGGCATACGCCCAGGTGAACACGAGGTCGTCGGCGGTGAGCGGCTTGCCATCGTGCCATTTGACGCCCGGCTTGAGCGTCCAGACCACCGAGCGGCCGTCGGCGGCCAGCGCCCCGTTCTCCTTGGACGGGATCGTGGCGGCCAGCACCGGCACGAGGTTGCCGTCCGGGTCCCAGGCGGCGAGCGGCTCGTAGAAGATCCGCGAGGCGTCCTGATCCTTGGTGCCGACCGCGAAATGCGGGTTGATCAGCGTCGGCGCCTGCCACCACAGGAGCTTGAGCGCGCCGCCGCCGCCGGCCTTGGTCGGCTTGTAGCCGGCCCGGATACCGGCCGCCATCGCCACGCCGTTGCCGGCCAGCATCAGCCCGGCCATCGGCGCGCTGAGGCCGACCGCCACCATCCGCTGCACGAAGGCGCGCCGCGACAGGCGGCCGTCCTTCACACGTCCGATGAGGCCGCGCAGATCCCGCTCGTCCATGATCATTCCTGATTGCCGCCGTGATGGGCACAGCACCATTCCGAATGCGGTGTTGGCAAGGGGCGGGCCAGTGACGCTTCAATCGAAACGTGTTGACGATCCGGCATGCCGGACGCCTTCCTGGCCCCGGCCCTGCATGCACGAACGCCCGCCAGGGTGGCGCGGGTTCGATCGGGACCACACCGGGAGACGACACGATGGATAACCGCAGCACCGTGTGGCGCCATGTCGACGCCCGGAAGGCGCGGCTGATCGCCCTGTCGGAGCGGGTCTGGGGCATGCCGGAGGTCTGCTACACGGAAACGCGCTCCTGCGCCGAGCACGTCGCCGAATTGCGCCACCAGGGCTTCCGGATCACGGAAGCGGTCGCCGGCATCCCCACCGCGGTGATGGGCGAGGCCGGGGAGGGCGGGCCGGTCATCGCGTTCCTCGGCGAGTACGACGCGCTGCCCGGCCTGTCGCAGGAGGCGGGCGTGGCCGAGCCCCGGCCGATCGAGCCGGGCGGGCACGGCCATGGCTGCGGCCACAACCTCCTCGGCTCGGCGGCTCTGCTGGCCGCCACAGCCGTCAAGGACTGGCTCGCCGAGACCGGCACCCCCGGCCGCGTGCGCTATTACGGCTGCCCGGCCGAGGAGGGCGGGGCCGCCAAGGCCTTCATGGTCCGCGCCGGCGCCTTCGCGGATGCCGACATCGCGATCTCCTGGCACCCGGGCAGCTTCTGGGAGGTGGCGCCGCCGGCCGCGCTGGCCAACACGCGGGCGGACTTCACCTTCACCGGGCGGACCGCCCACGCCGCGGCGGCTCCGCATCTCGGACGCTCGGCGCTCGACGCCGTGGAGCTGATGAGCGTCGGCGTGAACTACATGCGCGAGCACATGCCCTCGGATGCAAGGGTGCACTACGCCTATCTCGACGCGGGCGGCATCGCGCCGAACGTCGTGCAGGCGGGGGCGCGCGTGCGCTACTCGATCCGCGCCCGCGATCTGCCCGGCATGCTGGCCCTGGTGGAGCGGGTGAAAAAGGTGGCGCAGGGCGCCGCGCTGATGACCGAGACCGCGGTCGAGGTGCGGATCGTCAGCGCCGTGTCGAACCTCCTGGGCAACACGCCGCTGGAGCAGGCGCTCCACGGGGTGATGGAGGAGCTGGGGCCGCCGCCCTTCGACGATGCCGACCGGGATTTCGCCGAACGAATCCGCGCGACGCTCAGCGACGGCGACATCGACGCCGTGTTCCGTGCCATCGGGATGCCGCGGACCGCGGCGCCGCTCGCGGATTTCCTCGTGCCGCTCGACGCCCCGCGCAACCCCGCGATCGGCTCGACCGATGTGGGCGACGTGAGCTGGGTGGTGCCGACCGTGCAGGCGCACGCCCCGACCGTGGCGATCGGCACGCCGTTCCATACGTGGCAGGTGGTGGCGCAGGGAAAGACCCCGGCGGCCCACAAGGCGATGGTGCAGGTCGCCAAGGCGATGGCGGCCACCGGCACCCTGGCGCTGACCGATGCGGCCCTGCGGGACGCCGCCCGGGCGGATCTCGCCCGGCGGCGGGGCGCGGCCGGCTACGTCTCGCCGCTGCCCCCGGAGGTCGAGCCGCCGCTGCGCATGTCGTTGGCGTGAGGCGGATGGGGCAGAGACGTTTCCGCGCGTCTCCCGCCCCTGCAGAGCTACGGGCTGCACAGGGTTCGGGCTCGAGACTGATGACAGAGCGCGACCGGCCCCCTCTCCCGAGCGGGAGAGGGTTGGGGTGAGGGATGAGAACTATCCGGACGAGGCGCGCACCTGACGGTGCGTTACCGATGCGCTCGATCCTGAAAGACCTGATCCCTCACCCTGTCCCTCTCCCGCTCGGGAGAGGGGACCCGCGCCCTTTCAAGCCAGCGACTGAGCCTTCTGAGACAGCAAACCTGTGTAGCCCGTAGCCCGCAGAGGGGGGAGGGAGACGCGCGGCTGCCCGTCAGCCCTGTCCGATGACGTTTTGTGCATCCGCAAGCCCGCTCCGAAGAGGGCGCGGCGCTCCATAATCCCGCGTGCCACGCCTTGGCAACCTCAAGCAGAAAGCGAAGCCCCACCGCTGGCATAGCGGCTCGGCGGCCGTGCCAGCCCGAGATGGTCGCGCAGGGTCGCGCCCGCGTAGTCGCGGCGGAACAGGCCGCGCCGCTGCAGGATCGGCACGACCGCGTCCACGAAGGTCTCCAGCCCGTCCGGCAGCACGTCGGGCATCAGGTTGAAGCCGTCCGCCGCGCCCGCCCGGAACCACGCCTCGATATCGTCGGCGATCGCCTCCGGGGTGCCCGCCATGATGCGGTGGCCGACGCCGCCGCCCAGCGCCCGCAGGAGCTGGCGCACCGTCAGACCCTCGCGCCGGGCGAGCGCGACCGTGCCTGAGAACATCGTGTGGTTGGCGTCCGGCGGCAGGGGCAGCGGGTCGGGCAAAGGCTTGTCGAGCTCGAGCCGCGTGGGGTCGATCCGCAGCGTCCCGGCGAGCCGGGCGAGGCTGTATTCCAGGGGCACGAGATCCCAGAGTTCGTCCTGCCGCCGCCGCGCCTCGGCCTCCGTGGAGCCGATCACCGTGGCGAGGCCGGGCAGGATCACCAGCGCGTCCGGCCCGCGCCCGTAGCGCGCCGCCCGCGCCCGCAGGTCCCGGGCATACGCCACCCCGTCCGCGATGGTCTGCGCGAGCGAGAACACCGCGTCCGCAGTGGCGGCGGCGAGTTCGCGCCCGTCCTCCGAGCCGCCCGCCTGGAAGGTCACCGGGCGCCCTTGCGGGCTGCGCGGCACCGTGAGCGGCCCTTCGACGGTGTAGTGCGCGCCGCGATGGTTCACCGCATGCACCTTGGCGGGATCGATGAACCGGCCGCGCGCCGTGTCGCCGAGGAACGCGTCGTCCTCCCAACTGTCCCACAGGGCGTGGACGAGGTCGGTGAATTCCCGCGCCCTTGCGTAGCGCGCCCCGTGCTCGGAGGCGCCCGCGAAGCCGAAATTGCGGCCCGCGGCGGCGTCCGCGGTGGTCACCACGTTCCAGCCCACCCGGCCGCGGCTCACGAGGTCGAGGCTCGCGAAACGGCGGGCGAGGTTGAACGGCGCGTTGTAGGTGGTCGAGGCGGTGGCCACGAGGCCGACATGGCGCGTCACCGCCGCGATGCTCGCCAGCACCACCGTGGGTTCGAGGGCGTTGAACGGCCGGTAGTCGATCCGGTCGTTGATCGCCGGGGTGTCGGCCAGAAAGATCGCGTCGAGCTTGCCCCGCTCGGCGACGCGGGCGACGCGGATGAAGTGGTCGATGTCCACGAAGGCGTCCGGCCGGCTCCCCGGCAGCCGCCACGCGGACGGGTAGACGCCGGAATGCAGCAGGTTGACGTTGAGATGCAGGGTGCGGCCGGTCATCGGTGGGCTCCGGGTCAGCGGACGCGCGGCAGAACCTGCCCGGCGAAGCGGCGCATCTCCGCCTCGAACGGCTGGAACTGCAGCATGAACAGGTCGATCCCGGCGGCGTGGAACGCGCGGATCCGCTCCGCTACGGTCTCGTAGCTGCCGACCAGCCCGGCCGCGGTGCCGCCGTTGGTGCCGACATGCCGGGTGGCCGCCGCGTCGGTCTTGGCGAACATCACGCTGGCCGTGTCGGTGCGGGCGCGGGTGTCGGCGCGCAGGTCCGCGTCGCGCTGTGCCAGGGCGAGGAGCCGCGCGTGCTCGGCCTGCGCCTCCGCGTCGGTGTCCCGGGCGATCACGAAGGCCGAGAGGCCGTAGCGCAGCGGGCCGTTGGCCGCGGGCCGCCGCGCCACGTCGGCGATCAGCGCCGCGACGTCGGCGAGCGGCTGGCCGTTGATGAACCAGACATCGGCGTGGTCGGCCGCCAGCGCCCGGGCGGGCTCCGACTCGCCGCCGACATAGAGGGTCGGCCGGGGCCGGACGGTACCGGCGGGGCGAAGCTGGTAATCCGCGACCTCGAAATGCGCGCCCGCGAAAGTGACCCGCTCGCCGCGCATCAGCCGGTCCACGAGGCCGATCCATTCCCGCCCGTAGGCGTAGCGATCGTCATGGGCGGGGAAGGGGAGGCCGGCCCGCTCGAACTCGGCGCGGTTCCAGGCATTCACGAGGTTCAGGGCGAAGCGGCCGCCGCTGATGTGCTCGATCTGCAGCGCCATCTTGGCGAGCACCACCGGATGGTAGAGCCCCGGCTTGATCGCCGCGATGATCTCGATGCGGCGGGTCAGCGCCGCGAGCGCCGCCGCGGCGGTCCAGGCCTCCAGCTGGTCCCGCTCGGCGTCGTAGGGGTTCATCGTGTGCTGGGCGACCAGCACGGACTCGAAGCCCAGGGCCTCGGCCTCCAGCACCAGGGCGCGGTTGCGCGCCCAGCTGGCGTCGTCCGGCTCGTCGGGATCGTGGTGCGCGGCCCGGGAGCCGTGGACGGCCGCCCAGATGCCGAAGCGGGGCGCGGTGACGGGGCCGGCCATCGGCTCAGCCCCGCCCGGCCGGCGGCTGCCAGATCGGCACGGCGGTGGCGTCGATCCGGCGGGGGATGAGCTTGGCCTCGTGGAACACGTCGGCGATGGCCTGCTGCTCGCCGAGCTGGCCGCGCTCCACCGGCTCGACCGCGTAGGTGCGGCGGCTGTTGGCTGCGGCCACGACGGGCGGCGGCAGGTCGCCCCAGATCGGGGCCAGGAGCGCCACGGCCGCCTGCGGGTTCGCCCGCATCCAGGCGCCGGCCTCGACCAGCGACCGGTAGATCGTGGCCACCACCTCCGGCTGGGCGGCGACGAAGCTGTCGTTGGCGAGGTAGTAGCGGTGGTAGCTCGTCAGCCCGGCGGCGTCGGCGATGACCCGCACCGGGCGCTTGGCCTCCGCGAAGGCGAGGAACGGGTCCCAGATCGACCACGCGTCGAGGCTGCCCTGCTCGAAGGCGGCCGCGCCCTCGGGGGCCTGGAGATAGGCCGGCTTGATGTCGGCGAAGGTCAGCCCGGCACGCTTGAGCGCGGCGGCCAGCACGTAGTGGCTGCCCGAGCCTCGGGACACGCCGACCGTGCGGCCCTTGAGGTCCGCCACCGTGCGGACCGGCGAGTCCGCGGGCACGATGATCGCCTCGGCGGCGGGTGCGCCGCGCTCGCGGGCGTAGAAGGTCAGGGGCGCCCGGGCCGCCTGCGTGAAGATCGGCACCGCGTCGGCGACGTCGGCATGGATGTCGACCGCGCCCGCCGTCATCGGCTCGATCACACTGGTGAACAGGTGCCAGCTCGGCGCGAAGCCCAGCGGCGCGAGGCGCTCGGCCAGCGTGCCCTTCACCTTGAGCACGGTGAACAGCACCGAGGAGCGCTGCAGACTGATCTTCACCTCGCGCGGCGCCGCGTGCACGGAAGGCGCGCCGAGCGCCACGGCGGCGGCTCCGCCGAGACCGGCGCGCAGGAGCCGGCGCCGGGACAGGGTTTCGTCGGTCATCGGGCGCTCGGGGGGCATCGGGTCAGGTGGGATGAGGAGCCGGAGACGTGGACTCGGCGCTGAGTCGGCGAAGCTTTTCGCCCCATCGCGACCGCCTCCATTGGTGGCCGAGGTCGATTCCAGGATCAAGGAAACAGTTTTTCGATCTTTCCGCCGCTCGTGGAAGTCGATCCTGCATCGGATCGTAACGGCAGCGATGCTGTTCCGATTGGTAGGCGACAACGTGCGCCGACAATGATCGCGCGTGCCCCGGATGAGCCAGCGTCATCGGTGCTGCAACCGGAAACGACTGCGCCGAACACGGGAAACCGTTTTTCCCCTCACCCCGCCGCGCGCAAGATGAAAGTATTCCGATGGCGTCTACGGAAAAATAACCCTTCCAAAGGCGCGACCGAACGCCGGTTCGCTCTTGAGATCGGAAAAGAACTTCGCGATTCCATGGGTCTGCCCATCGGGCGGGCTTGGAATTGGCCGGGCTTGGAATTGGCCGGGCTTGGAATTGGCCGGCCTTGCCATTGGGTGGCCGTGGAATTGGGCGGGCTTGGAATTGGGAATGGGTGCCATGTCGCAGACGGAAGCGGGCTGGGGCGCGGGTCCGAGCGCGCGCTACGAGGCGCTGGCCGAGCGCTTCCGCCCGGTCTTTGCCGAGATCCGGGCCACCGCGGCGGAACGGGATCGCACCCGCGGCCTGCCCCATGCCGAGATCGGCTGGCTGCGGGAGGCGCATTTCACGACCCTGCGGCTCGCCGAGGCGGAGGGCGGCCACGGCGCCAGCCTGCCCGAATTGTTCGCCCTGCTGATCGAGCTGTCGAGCGCCGATTCCAACGTCACCAACGCGCTGCGGGCGCATTTCGGCTTCACCGAGGACGCGCTCTGCTCGTCGTCGCCCGCATGGCGCGCCGCCTGGATCGCGCGGATCGCCGCCGGGGCGACGATCGGCAGCGGCGTCTCGGAGACCGGCCCCGCCAAGGTCGGTGCGTTCGACACGCTGGTGCGCCACCGGGACGGGCACCCCGTGGTCGACGGCCGGAAATTCTACACCACCGGCTCTTTATTTGCCGACTACATCCATCTGGCGGCCGAGGATGAATCCGGGGCGGCCGTGACCGCGGCGGTGCCGGTGCGGGCCCCCGGCGTGACCATCGTGGACGATTGGGACGGGTTCGGGCAGGCGCTGACCGCCAGCGGCACCGCGACCTTCGCGGGCGTCGTGCTCGATCCGGACCTGATCAAGCCGGATGCCCCCCGCTTCCCCTACGCGATGGCGTATTTCCAGCTCGTGCACCTCGCCACGCTGGCCGGCATCGGCCGGGCGGCCGCCGAGGACGTGGCCCGGCTGGTGGCCGAGCGCACGCGGGTCTACAGCCACGGCAATGCCGGGCGCACCGCGGACGATCCGCAGATCCAGGCGGTGGTCGGCCGGGTCCGGGGCAACGCCTACGCGGCCGGCGCCATCGTGCTGAAGGCCGCCGAAGCGCTCGAACGGGCCTACGCGGCCCACCAGGCCGGGGACGGCCCGGCGGCCGACCGGGCCGCGACGCTCGCCGATGTCGAGGTCAACCAGGCGGTGAGCGTGGTGACCGATCTCGTGCTGCAGGCGACGACGACGCTGTTCGACGCCCTCGGCGCCTCCGCGGTGAAGGCCGGGCTCGCGCTCGACCGCCACTGGCGCAACGCGCGGACCATCGCGTCCCACAATCCGCGGATCTACCGGGACCGGATCGTCGGCGCCTTCGCCATCACGGGCGCGACGCCGCCCCGGCAATACCGGGTCGGCACGGCGTGACGCTTCGGGGCCGGGCGGCCGATCCGGTCAATGCAGGTGGGCCGGTCAATGCAGGTGGGCGAGCCTGCCGCGCACCTGCGCGCGGGCGAGGCAGAAGCCGAGTTCCATCAGCAGCGCCTCCGTCAGGGCCACAGCCTTCGGCTCCCCCAGATCCTTGAGGGTGCGGTAGCTCGCCAGAACGAGGTCCACGACCTGCTCCAGCGGCGGCGTCGCCTGGGATATCCTTGAGGCGACGAGCGGATCGTCGCAGGCGTCGCTCTGCGTGATATCCACCACGATGCCGCGGCCCGCCACCACGGTGCCGGTCTCGTCCGGATCGAACTTCCCGCGGGCCAGGATCCGGCGCATCTGGCCGTCGGCCGAGCAGACCCGGTGCTCGGCGATGAACCACCCGCCGACCTCCGCGCATCCGAGGATGTGCTCCATGACGTGGGCGCGGTCATCCGGATGGACGCCGTTGTTGAAGGTCTCGAACGGGATGCCCGCCGCGCCGAACTCGGGTGTGAAGCCGAACAGCTGGGCCACGATGGGATCGGCCATCACGACGCCCCGGCGCACGTCGATCTGCCAGCGGCCCACAGCATCGGCATCGTCGAGAACGGCCTGCAGCTCCTCGTGCCCCGGATGGGCGCTCACGCCTCCCGACATTCGCATCGGCTCGATTCCCCCCAAATCAGTCTGGTTTCAACTAGAGATAGCACACGACTAAATTGTGGTCACATCAAGCAGTCAATCGGCCGCCCGATCGCATGCGAATGGGTCTCGGCGCGTCTTCAGGGGCTTCGTCTCCGCAGCAAAACCATCGTGGATGCGGTTTCAGGCCGCACCCAAGTATCAGAAGCGCAATTGCAGGCGCGCGGTCCCGGATTGCGCGACGAATTGGTCGCCGACCTGTGCCTGATACTCGCCCGTCACCTCCACGCCGTTGCCGAGACTGATCTGAAGCCCCAGCCCGGCTTCGCCGAGGCGGTCGGGGATCGACGAGTCCGTCGCGAACCGCCCGAGCGCGCCGGTGCCCTGGAAGCTCGCCCGGCCGGTGAAGTGGTCGTCCGACAGGACCATCATGCCCAGCGTGCCGTAGGGCCGGATCCAGCGCCCGCCCTCCAGATCGATCCGGCCGCCGATCTCCACGTTCGGGCTGAACGCCACGAGCGTCTTGGCCAGGGGGCGGACGTCGAGGTTGAAATCCCCCGCGCCCGACTCGGAATAGGCCGGGCTGTAGCTGTAGAGCAGGTCGAGATCCGCGTAGGGCTTGATGTACCAGTCGCCGAACAGGACCTGATAGCTCGCCCGCAGGCGCCCGCCGGCGCTGAGGATCTCGGACCGGCTGCGCGCCGTGGCGCGGGCCCCCGCGAAGTCGATCAGGCGCTTGTTGTCGGCCCAGGCGTAGCCGACGTTGGCCGAGGCCGCGAACAGCCAGGGGCCGACCTGATGCTTGAGCGCGGCCGAGACGTCGCCGGCATCGCTCGTCGTGCCGGTGATCCGGTCGGGATCGCTCTGGATCGCGCGGGTGTAGGCGCCGGTCAGGCCGAAGAACCAATCCGGCGCGAACTCGGTCTGGAGGCCGGTCTGGTAGCTCAGGGCGTTCTGGTGATAGCCGCCGTCGTCGGGGGTCGAGAAGTACCGCGTGTTGGTGCCGGTGATGCGGCCCCAGACGCACTCGCCTTCGCGCAGCAGCGTGCCGGTGCCCACGAAGGCGGGGCAGCTCATGGCCCGCTGCAGGCCCTTGCGGGTGTCGAGCGTCCGGTCGGTCAGCGTGTCCTGGTTGGATTCGGGCTTCAGCTCGTCGAGCGCGGCGGCATAGCCCTTCTGGCTGTCGACCGACAGGAAGCGGGCGTAGAGGTTGCCGAGCCGCGTGGTGTTGCCGTCCCAGGCATCCTGCAGGCCCTGCGCGACGTTGCGCTGGTCGGTAATGAGCGTGATCCCCACCGGCGTCGTGAAATGCGCCTGCGGGCTGAGCGCGACGGCGTCGGCGGTCGAGGCCAGCGCCCACGAGATCGGAACCGCGCCGGAATGCAGGACGCTGTCGGTCGTGGTGGCGGTGACGGCCTGGACCTGCCCGGCCCTCAGGAAGGTGTAGCGCCCCGGCAGCAGGCCGCTGACGATGTGGGGCTCGACCACGCCGCCCAGGGTCGCGGTGCCGCTGACCGTCAGGAGGTCGTTGCGCGGCGCGCCCGCGGGGGCCAGCGGCGCGATGTCGACCAGCAGGCGGCCGGCCGCATTCTGCACGAAGTTGCCGGTGACGGTCGCCTGCGCCACCGTGCCGACGCCGCCGATATCGAGGATCGCGCCGTTGCGCAGCAGCCCGTCGCGGCCCAGCGCGACGATGCCCTCGGGCCCGGTGCGCAGGATCGCCGACGCCGTGCCGTCGAACCCGTTGTCGAACACGACGCGCCCGGCCTGCCCGCCGCCGGTCACGTCGATATCGCCGGTCACGGTGCCGCGGTTGGTGATCGTGCCGGTGGTGAAGGCGCCGGTGATCGCGCGGCCCGAGGCCGCGCCGACCACGCCGCCCTGTTCGATGGCGATCCGGTTGTCGCGGCCGCCCTCGACGCGCAACGCCGCGCCGGTGCCGCTGCCGCCGGTGACGACGCCGTCCACCCGGATGACGATCCGGCCGCCGCGGCCTGGGTCGGGCTCGAGGCTGCCGTCGGTGCGCTGGACGCCCGACTGGGCGTAGATCGCGTGGGCATCCAGGCCCGAGGCGATGATCGATCCGGACGCGTCGATGGTGATGGCGCCGCCGTTTCCGGTCACGGCGCGGCTGCGCACGGGATCCGTCGCCGTCTCGCCCGACAGGCCGACGAGCAGGCCGCCGCCGCCGCCGAGGCTCTGCGCCAGGAGGCCGTGGGATTCCGTGCCGGTGGTGCGGATCACGGAGCCCTTCTCCAGGGCGACCGCGATCGTCCCGCCGTCGCCGCGGCTGCCGTCCCGCAGCGCGTAGGGAATCGCGTAGCCCATCGCCTGATGGGCGCCGCCGTAGCCGCCACCGCCGCCGATCGATTGCAGCAGCAGGGCCGGCGCGGCGTCGCCGGTGGTCGAGACCTGCGCGCTTGAACCTATCCTGACCTGGATCGTGCCGCCGTCACCCGCGGCGCCGCCCGAGCCGCCCAGCCCGAACGTGTACCGGTGGCCGCCCGGCCCCGCCGCCACGGAGGCGAGACCGCCGCCGCCGCCGATGCTCTGGGCCAGGATGCCGACGGCGCCGAAGCCGCTGGTGGCGACCGTGCCGTCCTGCACGATCTTCACGAAACCGCCATCGCCCGCCACGGCGCCGGAGCCGCCGAGCGTCAGGCTGCCCGATTTCGCCGAGACGGAGGCGGGATCCTCCGGCGGCGCGATCTGCACGATGTCGAGCGCCGCGAGCAGCGCGTTCGCCAGCGCCCTGGCGTCGCTCCCGGAGCCGTCCGTCTTCCCGTCCGAAGTCCCGGACTCGGCCGCCGCGTCGTCGCCGGCCGGCGCGGCGAAGCTGCCGCCGCCGCCGCCGATGCTCTGGGCGACCAGGGCATGCGCCTCGACCCCGGTCGTCGTCACGGTGCCGCGGTTCTCCACCGTGACGGCGCCGCCCTGCGCCCCGGACCCGCCGCTGCCACCGACGTTCAGGTTGAGGGTGATCCCCTTGCCGGCCATGCTGTTGACGCTCGCCCCGACGCCGGTGCCGCCGCCGCCGCCGATGCTCTGCGCGGAGAGGCCGTAGGCGGCGTCACCCTGCGTGGCGACCGTGCCGGCGTTGATGATCCCGACGAAGCCGCCTTGATTGCCCGTGCCGCCCGAACCGCCGACCGTCGCCGTGAGGTTGGTCCGGTTGGTGGCCTCGGCGAAGGACACGCCCCCCTGGCCGCCGCCGCCGCCGATGCTCTGCGCCATGATCCCGTGCGCGGAGGCGCCGAAGGTGGTGATCGTCCCGAGGTTCTTGACGTTGACCTCGCCGCCGGTGCCGCCGTTCGCTCCGTCGCCCCCGAGGGCCAGGGTCGCCGAGACGTCGGGCAGTTTGGTCGCGGTCTTCTTCTGCGCCTCCAGATAGGACCCGATGTTGGTCGCGTAGGATTTCAGCGCCTTGGCGAAATCCGAGTTCTTCAGCGTGTCGGCGAGGCCCTTGTAGGTGTCGCTCGACTTGATGTCCTTGAGGAACTGGTCGAGGGCCTTCTTGTCGTCCGTGTTGGCCTTGTCGGCGGCCCATTTCTGGTAGGCCTCGACGCCGATCGCCTGCTTGATTTGCTGCCAGATCTCGCCCACGGCATCGGGCGAGACCTCGGTCCCGGCCGCGAGGCTGCCGCCCGTGCCGCCGCCCCCGCCGATGCTCTGGGCCAGGATGCCGTGCGCGCCGGCGCCCGCGGTCGTGATCGTGCCGGCCGCGTCGTTGGTGACGGTCACGGACCCGCCCGTGCTGCCGGTCCCGCCGGTCCCGCCGAGCTTTCGGGTGATCGTGAGCTTGCCCGTGGCGGTGCTCGACACATCGCCGCCATTGCCGCCGCCGCCGCCGATGCTCTGGGCCTGGATGCCGGTGGCGTTCGAGCCGCCGGTCGCGATCGCGCCTTCGTTCGTCACCCCGACGAGGCCGCCGCGATTGCCGGTGCCGCCCGAGCCGCCGACGGTGTCGGATACCCGTCAGGGTATCGGCGATCGGGAGCTTGCCGACGATGTCGTTGAGGGTCTTATCGAAGGAGATCCCGGAGGTCGCGATCGCGGAGGCCGGGCCGGCATTGCCGCCGCCACCGCCGACACTGAGGGCCAGGACGCCGATCGCGGCGTCGCCCCCGGTGGTGACGCGGCCCGCCTGCGTGACGGAGACCTCGCCGCCGCTGCCGCCGCCGCCGCCGGTCCCGCCGCTCTGGTCGCGGTTCTTCCCGCCGATGCCCCGGGTGATGGCGATGTTCTGGCGCAGGCTCAGGGTGTTGGTCGTCGCGGTCGCGCCGCCCCCGGAGCCGCCACCGCCGCCGATGCTCACGGCTTCGATGCCGGATGCGCTATCGCCGGAGGTCCGCACGGTGCCGTTGTTGGTGACGCGGGCGCTGCCGCCGTTGCCGCCGCCGCCGCCCGTGCCTCCGAGGGTCGTGGTGGCCGCCACGGCCATCTGCCCCGGCGGTGCGACGGCCAGCGCGTAGGCCGCCGCGTCGCCGCCGATGCCGCCGCCGCCGCCGACGCTGAGGGCGCGCAGGCCGGCCGCCCCGTCGCCATAGGTGGTGACCGCGCCGCCGTTGGTGATGCGCGCCGTACCGCCCGCGCCGCCATCCCCGCCGGACCCGCCGATCGCGGTGGAGAACGCGAAGCTCGGCAGCGTGTTGCCGGTCGGTGTCACGAAGGGCAACGCGATCGCCGTCGCGTCGGCGAGACCGCCCACGCCGCCGCCGCCGCCGATGCTGAGCGCCGTGAGACCGTCGGCGCCGAGCCCGAGGGTCGTCACGGTGGTCGTGCTCTCGATGGCGGCGGTGCCGCCCTGTCCGCCCCGGCCGCCGCTCCCGCCGATCGCCCAGGAGGCCGCGAGCGCGAAGCCCACGGCCTTGCTCTTGGCGTCCCCGCCGGCGCCGCCGCCGCCGCCGATGCTCTGGACCAGGACGCCCGTCGCGCCGTCGCCGCCGGTCTCGATCGTACCGCCGAGGCCGGTGAACGTGGCGAGGGCGCCATCGCCCCCGCCCCCGCCGCTGCCGCCGAGGCCGACCGCGATGAACGCGCCCGCCGTGAAGGCGCGCCCGCCGCTGCCGCCGCTGCCGCCGATGCTCTGGACCAGGGCCCCGTAGGCGGCCTCGCCGCTCGTGGCGATCCGGCCGCCGGCGTTGATGATCTCGGCGGTGCCGCCGAAGCCCCCCGTTCCGCCGGTGCCGCCGCTGGAGAACCACAGCGTCTCGCCCCCGGCACCGCCGCCCTTCGTCGTGGACCGCACGGCGAGCGGCGAGAGGGGCAGGGCCGCATCGGCGCTGCCGCCGCCGATGCTCTGCGCCACCAGGCCGATCGCCCCCGTGCCCGCGGTCATCACGGTGCCGCTGTTGGTCAGCGTCACCGATCCGACCGTGGCGGCATCGCCGCCGGTGCCGCCGCCGAAGACGCCGCCGCCGCCCTTGCCGCCGGGGCCGCCGACCGATTGCGCCACGACGCCCAGGGCGTACTCGCCCTGCGTGACGACCGTGCCGCGCTGGGTCACCGTGACGGTGCCGCCGTCCCCACCCCGGGTGCCGTCGCGTCCGCCGGAATCGCCCTGGTCTCCGCCCCGGCCGCCGACACTCTGGACGAGGGCGCCGAAGGCGTAGTCGCCGGCCGTCCGGATCGTCCCGGCCATGTCGAGCTTCGCGAGCGCGCCCGCACCCCCCTGGGTCACCTGGGGTTTGCTGTAGGCAGTGCCCATCCGTGCGCGGTCACCGCCCGCGCCGCCGAGGGATTCGACGATCACCGCGGTGGCACCGACGCCGTCGGTGCCGACCCGGCCGGAGGGCGTCACCGTGAGCGAGGCCGCGCCGCCGGCCCCGCCCGTCCTGAACGCGGTCTGGTCGGCGGCCGTGCCCCCCGAACCGGCGTCACCCCCGGTTGCGCTGACCCGCACGGCCAGGAAGGCCTGCCCCACGGTCGAGACCGCGGACGACAGGGTCAGGGCGACCGGGCCGGCATCGCCGCCGCCGCCGAAATTCGTCAGGGCGTCACCGCCTGGTCCGCCCATGGAATAGACCCAGAATCGGGGCGCCGGCCTGAACGCCGCCTGCCCGGCCGGGTCGGTCTGGTCGCCCTGCCCGGTCACGTCCTCCGACAGCAGCACCGACACGGCGCCGCCACGACCGCCCTTGGCGCCGAAGACCGAACCCGTGCCGTAATCGTCGCCCCGTCCGCCGCGCCCGCCCTGCGAGCCGATCTGGATCGTCGCCGCGGGGTCACGCCCGGCGGCTGCGGTATCGACATCGATCAGGCTCAGGTCGCCGCCATCCCCGCCGGGCGTCGCCGGGGTGTTCCGCTGCAGGATGAAGACTTTCCCGTCCTGGCCATTCGCGCCGGTGACCACCTGGGGCTGGGGGCGCTCGGCGGCGCGCGCCGGCCCGGCGAGGCCCTGCAGGGCGATCAGGCTGACCGTCGCCAGAAGCCATGCGGAGGGCCGCATCCGCCCGTCGAGGATCCCGAGGGACCGTACAACTCGCGAGCACGACATCGGCCATACGCCCCTTACCCGCCAGGGCCCGTACGGAACGGCAAGGGCATGGCGGAACCACAAGGATCTGCAGCGGTTTCAGCCGCGTCGCACCGATCCGAGTTCGGCGCAGCGCAGCAATGCGCAGCGTCTAGTAAATTTACCCTTTCCTGAAAAGGCAAATCGACAGCTGAGGCTGCGGAATCGCCAGTATTGATATTGGAAAGAAAGTAATTTTAAATGTCAGATATTTTGGTGTCCTCCTAAGTTCGTTCGGGCCGCGCGCAAATCGTGATCCGCTGAAAACAAGATCTCCGCGCGCGACGATCGATCTCAGACCGCGACCCTCAGACCGCGACCCTCATGGCCGCGTCCCCGGTGCCGAGGCGCGCCGCGATGACCTGCGCGAGGTATTCGGCATCGCGGCCGACCGCACCGAAGCGGCCCGAGCCCCAGGTGTTCAGCCAGGGCAGGCCGATGAAGGAGATGCCGGCCTCGGCGGTCACGCCGCGCCGGTGCTTGGGATGGCCCGCGCCGTTGAACACGGAGGCGTCGAGCCACCGGAAATCCGGCGTGAAGCCGATGCACCAGAGGATGCTGGTGATGCCGGAGCCTTCGAGGGGGAGCGCGGTGACGGGCGCGCCCGGCTCCCAGACGGGGGCGTAGGGCGCCTGCGCCGGCGCCGCGATGCCGGCCTTGGCGATGTGGGTGTCGATGGCCGCGTTGATGCTGTTGTAGGTCCGGTCGGCCTGATCGAGCGAGCGCTTGAGAT
The DNA here is from genome assembly GCF_026540795.1 of Methylobacterium sp. GC_Met_2. Classification (NCBI taxonomy): domain Bacteria; kingdom Pseudomonadati; phylum Pseudomonadota; class Alphaproteobacteria; order Hyphomicrobiales; family Methylobacteriaceae; genus Methylobacterium; species Methylobacterium sp. GC_Met_2. The sequence goes on along the minus strand of NZ_JALNUM010000019.1, from coordinate 19,745 downwards.
TGTCGCGGAAGCGGAAGGCTCCGTCGGCGTAATCCTCCAGCACGCCGTAGAGCTGCATGCCCTCGGTCGCGAAGCGGCGCAGGTCGATGTCGCGGCCCCCGTCGCGCCCGGTCACGTAGTGGTTGGTGTTGTCGCGGACGCCGTCGCGCAGCGGGTGGTTCTCGACGGTCATGTCGTAATAGCCCATGTCGGCGAGCCATGTGACGACGTCGCGGCCGCGGTAGAAGCGGGCGCAGCGGGGCGCATCGCCCACCGCCAGATGCACTTGGCGCCCGGCAAGGTGCAGATCCTCCGCGATCTGCGCGCCCGATTGCCCGGAGCCCACGACCAGCACGGCGCCGTCCGGCAGCTGGGCTGGGTTGCGGTACTGGTTGGAATGGATCTGTGTGATCGTGCCCGGCAGCCTCTCGGCCATGCGCGGAATGATCGGGGTGTGGTAGCCGCCCGCGGCGACGACGATCTCGTCGGCCGTGTAGTCCCCATCCGAGGTCTGCACCGCGAACAGGCCGTCGTCCCGCCGCGCCACGCGCGTGACCGCGACGCCTTCGCGGATCGGCGGCTTCACCTTCGCCACGAAGGCCTGGAGATAGGCGACGATCTCGTCCTTCTTCATGAACCCGTCCGGGTCCGGCCCGTCGTAAGGGTGCCCCGGCAGGTCGCATTGCCAGTTCGGCGTGACGAGGCAGAACGTGTCCCAGCGCTGCGTCGCCCAGGTGTGGGCGGCTGTGTGCTTCTCGAACACGCGGTGGTCGATGCCGCGCTGCGTGAGGTGGTGGCTGACCGAGAGGCCGGCCTGACCGCCGCCCACGATGACGACGGGACTGTGAGGGATCGGGGCGGTCATGGCGCCAACTCCTGCGCGGGTTCGGGCGGATGGGCTGTTCAGGCGGGGATCGGCGTCCGCCGGGCGCAGGCCCGGTAGGTCGCGTCGTGGCGCTCGGCGCAGGCGCGCCAGGACAGGGCGGCGGCGCGCCCGCGGCCGGCCGCCCGCAGCCGGGCCCGGATCTGCGGTACGAGTGCCGCCGCCATGGCGTCGGCGAGGGCGTCCGGGTCGGCGGGATCGACGAACAGCGCGTCGGCCGGCGCCAGATAGGCGGTGAACGGCGGCCGGTCGGAGACGATCGCGGGGGTGCCGCACGCCATGGCCTCCAGCACGCACAGGCCGAACCCCTCGGTCCACGAGGGGAAGGCCAGGAGATCCGCGGCCCGGTAGAGCGCCGGCATCTCGGCCTGCGGGACGGGGCCCGTCTCGATGACCGCCGCGCCCCGGCCAACCGCGAGCCTCTCGGAATCCAGGGCTGCTTGGCAGCGGGCGCGGTAGGCCGCATGGTCGAGGAGTGAGGCACCCCCGGCGATGACGAGCTGCGCTTGTCGGTGGCGGGCCCGCAGCCGGGCGAAACCCGCGATGATGCCCAGCGTGTTCTTGCGCGCTTCGAAGCCGCCGACGCTCAGGACCACAGGCCCCGGGCCGAGCCCCCAGCGCTCGCGCAGGGCGGCATCCACCCCGGTCGGCGCGTCGCCATAGACCGACAGATCGACCCCGTTCCCGACGATCTCGGCTTTCGCGCCGATCTCGTTCCGGATCCAGTCCGCCCAAAGGCGGCTGACGCAGAGCAGGCGACCGGCCTCGCGGATCGAACGCGCCTGCCAGTCGGCCAGCACCGGGTCGGCGAAGTGATCGACATGGTGGACGGTGCGCACGAAGCCTGGGATCAGGCGCCGGTGCGTCAGGTTTGCCAGCGCGTTGCCGCCGATCCCGTCATGAGCGTGAAACACTTCGAAATCGCGGGCCGCCGCGTCTTCGAAGTGGCGCAGGTAGTCGTCGATGCGGGCGTGCACGAGATCGACCGTCGAGCCGGCGACCGGTTGGGCCGCCACCGCCACGGTGGGGCAGGCCGCCGCCCGGAAGAAGCCGCGTCCGGACGGGTCGGGGGCGTGGACCACGGCCTCGTGGCCCAGCGCGCACAGGGCCTCGGCCAGCGCCAGACAATGCGCGACGCCGCCCCGCGGGTTGGTGGAATGGGTCAGGATGGCGATGCGCAGGGTTCTCACGGGGCAGCCCCCGGGTCGTCCCGGCCGCAGCCGATCAGCGGGCCGGCCGCGAAATCCCAGACCACGGCCTCGGCCCCCACGGAATCCCGCACCCGGGCGACCCGGCTGGCGTCGAGATGCCCGATCGGGGCGGTCGCGATGCCGCGCTCGGCGAAGCGCGCGGTGACGGCCGGCGTCCGGTCGGGGCGGACGCTCACGAGGTAGCCGAAGCTCGGGAAGGCCGTCAGCCAGCGCGCCAGCGGGACGTCGGCGGGGCGCGGGATCGCATCGAGGTCGATGGTGCCGCCGACACCCGAGCATTCGAGCAGCATCAGCGCCGTGCCGACGATGCCCGCCATGCTGATGTCCTTGGCGGCGCGGGCCAGGCCATCCTCGGCAAGGCCCGGCAGCAGGGCCAGGTCGCCGCGCAGCCGGTCCCCCGGCGCGCCGGTCGAGGCGTCCCAGTAGGGGTGCGGCTCGCGGAAACGCCCGCGCAGGTCGATGGCGGCGATGAGGTCGTCGCCAGGCGCGGCGTCGAAGCTCGTCAGGAGGCGCGGACCCGCTCGCCCCAGCACGGCGACCGCCAAATTGCCGGTGGCCGCACGGGTGTTGGTGTGGCCGCCCACCACCGGCACGCCGTAGAGCGCTGCCGCATCCGACAGGCCGGCCAGGATCGGGTCCGCGGCCCCGGCATCCCGGCTCCACAGGGCGTCGACCACCGCGATCGGGCGCCCACCCATGGCGGCGACGTCGCTCAGGTTGACCATGATCCCGCAATAGCCCGCGAAATATGGATCCTCGGCCACAAAGCCGTCGAGGAAGCCCTCGATGGCCAGCAGCAGGTGTCCGTCGCCGTCGGGGATCGCCGCGCAATCGTCGCCGACCGGGATCGCGGCGTGCCGACCCGCGAGACCGAGCCGCGCAACGACGGCGTCGATGTCGCGCTTGTGGCCGACCCCGCGGGCCTCGCGGATGTGGCGGGCGAGCGCCTGGATGTCGGGGGCGGTGCTCACGCGGCCCTGCGCAGCGTGATGAGGCCGTGCTCGGGATCGTGCATCGGCGGGTAGGCCGCGAGGTCGGCTTCCATCAGGCGATGCGGGCGTCCGTGGAGGTCCAGCGCGTCGAGGCTCGTCCAGTGCAGGCTCTCGAACAGTGCGGCATTCGCCTCTTGCACATGCGCGAGGAAGCGGGTGCAGCCCCTGGCATGGGCTGCCGAGACCGCGACCCGGATGAGACCGGTGCCGAGCGCGGCTGCGCTCCGGAACGGTTTGGCGACCGCGAGGCGCGAGCCCCACCACTCGCCGGGCCGCTCCGGCACCGCATGGATGCGCACGGTGCCGACCACGGCATCGGCCTCGCCGCCGAGCGTCGAGAGGGCGCAGATCGGTATGGCGTGGGCGTCGACCGCATCCCGGTCATCACCGGAGAACAGGCCCTGCTCGGCGCAGAAGACCTGGCGGCGCAGGGCCGCGCAGGCGCGACGCTCCCAGCACGCAATCGCTAATTTCACGTGAAAACTATTGGGCCGGTAGGGTGGAACGGGGTCGAACATCAGGCTGCCCCCGTCCGCTCGTAGGCGGAGAGCGCCGAGCAGGCGCCGCAGCGCCCGCAGCCGGCCTTGATGTCGGTGGAACGCAGGTTTGCGGTGGCCAGCATCTCCGCGAGGGGCTTCAGGATGGCGTGCATGAAATCGGGCCCGGGGGCCGGGTGGCTCTCCAGCGGCGTGCCGGAGATCGGCACGAACGGCACCACGAACGGGTAGACGCCCATCCCGATCAGGCGCTCGGCCATCGCCAGGACTGCCTCCGGCGTATCACCGAGGCCGGCGAGGATGTAGGTCGAGACCTGGCCGCGGCCGAAGACTGGGACGGCGGCCGTGAAGGCGTCGAAGTAGCGTTCCAGCGGCACGCTGGCCTTGCCGGGCATGATGCGGGCGCGGACCTCGGGGGTGACGGCCTCGAGATGCATGCCGAGCGCATCGATGCCCGAGGCCTTCATCCGCTCGAACCAGCGGTCGTCGTCGGGGGGCTCGCACTGGGCCTGGATCGGCAGATCGACAGCGGCCTTCACCGCGAAGGCGCTCTCGCACAGGATCGCGGCGCCGCGGTCGGTGGCGTTCGGCGTGCCGGTGGTCATCACCATGTGCTTGACCCCGTCGAGCAGCACCGCGGCGCGGGCGACCTCGGCGAGTTGCTCCGGCGTCTTGCGCGCCACGGTGCGTCCGGCCGCCAGCGACTGGCCGATCGCGCAGAACTGGCAGGTCTTGGTGCGGCTCGCGTACCGGATGCAGGTCTGCAGCACTGTGGTGGCGAGGACGTCGCGCCCGTGCAGCACGGCGATCTTGGAGTAGGGCACGCCGTCGAAGGTCGAGAGCCCGTAGAAACGCGGTTTGCCCGGGAAGGTGGCGCGTCCGATCACGACGCCCTCGTGCTCGATCACCGCGATCCCGTCCGCATCCGGCCGGCGCACGAGGAAGGGCGAGTCGAAGGCGGTCTCGGTGTGGACCGGCACCATCACGGTGCGGCCCGCGATGGTCATGGCCTTGTGGTCCGAGGGGCCGGCACCGCCGCGGCGGCTCGGGGCCCCGGCGCGGCTGTCGGCCAGCCTAACGCCGTAGGATTGCAACGCGTTGATCAGGCGCTCCGTCGGCATCCCGATCAGGCCCGTCGTGACCGGCGCCGTGGGGGACAGACTCGTCGGAAGCGGGCTGCTGCTCATGGTCGAGGCTCCGGGGGGCGGGCTGCGAACGGGCTGGCGGGTGGACGAACGCGGCCGGGCGGTCGTCGTGGAAGAGGCTGAGAAGCTCGGGCCGGGCGTAGTGGCCGACCGAGTCCATCATCCGCTTGCGCTTGGTCACCAGCGCGAGGTCCATGTCGGCGATCAGGATGCCCTCGCCGGGCCCAAGCGGATCGGCGAGGTGCTTGCCCTCGGGCGACACGATGGCGGTGCAATTGCCACCCTGGCAGGCGCCGCGCAGGCGCTCGTCCGGACAGACCTGCGCTACCTGCGCGTCGGTGAGCCAGCCGGTGGCGTTGACCACGAAGCAGGCCGCCTCCAGGGCATGGTGGCGGATCGTGACCTCCATTTGGTCGGCAAAGATCTGGCCGACCAGCGAGCCCGGGAATTGCGCGGCGTGGATCTCCTCGTGGCGCGCCATCAGGGCGTAGCGGGCGAGCGGGTTGTAGTGCTCCCAGCAGGCCAGCGCTCCGACCCGGCCGACGGCCGTCTCGACGACGGTGAGGCCGGCACCATCGCCCTGACCCCAGATCATGCGCTCGTGGTAGGTCGGGGTGATCTTGCGGCGCTTCAGCTTCAGCGCCCCGTCGGAATCGAAGATCAGCTGCGCGTTGTAGAGCGAGCCGTGGTCGCGCTCGTTGACGCCGAGCACGATCACCACGCCGTGGCGGCGTGCGGCGGCCGAGACCGCCTGGGTCACCGGCCCCGGCACCGCCACCGCGCGCTCGTAGAGCTTCAGGTGCTCCGCCCCCTGCAGCGCGGGCGGCAGGACGAAGGAGAAGTAGGGGTAGTAGGGCACAAAGGTCTCGGGGAAGACCATAAAGTGCGCGCCCTTGGCGGCGGCTTCGTCGATGGCGTTGAGCACGCGCTCCAGAGTGCCCTCCGGCCGGTCGAGGTCCGGCGCGATCTGGACGGCAGCCGCGCGTACGATTCGGGTCTCTGGCCGGCACTCTGACATGGATGATCCTCCGGCTGGACCAGCGGCTGCGCGGCTTGCGCGACCGCCGGGTACGAGCGTCAGACGGTCCAGGCGACTCAAACGGTCCAGGTGTCGATGATCACCGCGTTGTCGCGCTTGTGCAGGAGCATGCAGTCGAGCACGTCGAGGGGATTGATCATGCGGATGCCCTCGATGAAGGCGGCCTCGCCGTGGCCGTACAGGGCCTGGGTCGAGAACCGGCAGGCATAGACCTTGCCGCCCTCGGCCATGAACTTCTCGAGCTGGTTGTTGAAGTTGAGGTGGCCCGGGAAGGCCTCGTCACCCAGCCGCGGAAAGCCACGCTGGACGCCGAGCGTGATGCCCGGCCCGTAGAGCAGAATCGAGGTCTCGAAGCCTTTCCGCTGCAGGCGCGTGGCCTGGAGCAGGTTGACGAGGCCGATCGAGCCTTCGAACGCAACGGTGTGGAAGGTCACGAGCGCTTTCTGGCCCGGCTCGGCCTTCACATCCTCGAAGACCTTCTCCTCATAATCGACCAGAAAGTCGCCCTTCTTGTGGGGGTCGCGGTTCACGGCAGGCATTGCACACGCTCCTCGATGGGTTGGACCGCGGCAGAGGGGGGCTGCGTGCGATCGAATCCCGTAATGGCAAGCGACGTGCCAGCTCAGAGCGATCAACAGTCCATGCAATGCGCCGATCAGAAATACATACAAAGGCGCGATCAATGCAGCGCAAATGATTGTTGGTCGATCGCTCAATCAAGCAGCATGCTGTGCGCCTAGAGTGCCCATGGACTGCTTGCTGCCGCGTCAGAGATTGTATGAATTGTATGGATCCATGCTACGATATGCAGGAGCGCGCGCACGGTATGGTGCTTGCAAGCCATACAATCAGGCATTGATCGCATCTTGATGGCCTGGGCGCGGAACCGATGAAGCCGACGGAGCAGGAGGGGTGGCCGGACAGCCGAACCGGCGCGGCGGATGCTTGGACGCCCGACCTCAAGCGCTGGGGCAAGCCCCATTATCTGGCCATCGCGGAGGCCCTGGCGGACGACATCCGGACGGGACGCCTCGGCCCGGGCCTGCGCCTGCCGACGCAGCGCGCCCTGGCAGAGGCGATCGGCCTGAACTTCACCACCGTGTCCCGCGGCTATGTGGAGGCGCACAAGCGCGGCCTGATCGAGGGGCGCGTCGGCCAGGGGACCTTCGTGGTCGATCCGGCGGGCGCGGCCCGGCCGAGCGGGGCCGCCCGGGCGCCCCGGGTCGGGCCGGTCGACTTCACCATGAACCTGCCGCCTGAGCCCGATCAGCCGGCCCTGCAGGCCCGCATGCGGTCGTCGTTCGCGGAGCTGTCCGGGGATCTCACCAACCTGCTGCGCTACCAGGGCTTTGGCGGGACCGACGACGACAAGGCGGCGGCCCTGCGCTGGCTGAGGGGCCGCGGGATCGTGGCGACCCGGGAGCGCCTGCTGATCTGCCCGGGCGGGCACAGCGCCCTGTTCGGCGTGCTGGGGCAGGTCGCCCAGGCGGGGGACACGATCTGCGCCGAGCGCATCACCTATCCGGGCATCCGGACGCTGGCGGCACATCGGGGCCTGCGCCTCGTCGGCCTGCCGATGGATCGACACGGGATCGACCCCGACGCCTTCGCGGCCGCCTGCACCAAGGCCGCTCCGAGGGCGCTCTATCTCAATCCGCTGCTGCAGAACCCGACCACCGCGACCCTGTCGCGGTCGCGGCGCGAGGCGATCATCGCGGTGGCGCGCCGGTATGCCGTAACCATCATCGAGGATGATGCCTACGCGCGCATCTGCCCGACGCCCCCGCCGAGCTTCGCGGAACTCGCCCCCGAGATTACCTATTACGTGGCCGGCCTCGCCAAGTGCCTGGGCGCTGGCCTGCGCCTCGCCTACCTCGTCGCCCCGAGCGCCCGGGCCGCCCTGCCGCTCGGCGGCGCCCTGCGAGCTGCCACCGTCATGGCCTCGCCGATCGCGACGGCGCTGACGACGCGCTGGATCAACGATGGGACCGCGGAGGCGATCGTGCAGTTCGTGCGCTCGGAATCGGCCGCCCGCCAGCGCCTCGCGGCGGCGCTGCTTCCACCCGAGACCTACACGGCCGATCCGCACGCCTTCCATGCGTGGATTACCCTGCCGGCGGGCTGGACCCGCTCGGCCTTCGCCAGCCAGGGGCGGTCCGCCGGCCTCGGCGTCGTCGGCAGCGATCCGTTCTGCGTGACGGGCACGCCCCCGGAGGCGGTCCGCCTCTGCCTCGGCGGGCCCTCGACCCGGCAGCAGATCACGAACGGCCTGGAGATGCTCGCCCACGCGCTGGAGGGCTCACCGGCGCTGGCTTCAAGCTACATCTGATCCCCGGGTGCCGTGCGCGTCACGGTCGATCCCATCTATTCGATCACGGGCGCCTGTGCCGGGTCCAAGATCACCGGCTCGTCGGGGACGTTGGGTCGGCCGGACCGATCGTCCGAGTCCGGGCGGGGGTGCTTCTGGGCGGTACACCCGACACAGGTCCAGCGCATCGCGAGGGCGTTGCCGGCCTCCGCTTTGCGGAAGCTGAAACCGTGGGCCTTCCGCACCGCCCCGGATGTGGTCGTCTTGGGCGCGGCCTTCCTGGAGGCGGTCTCGGGACCGGTCCTGAACGGGGTCGTCCTGGACGTGACCGTGGGGGCGGTCGTCACAGCGGCCGGGAAGGGTGCCCGACCGTCCTGCGCGTGCAGGGAGCTATGGAGCAGCATCGTTCCAAGCACAATCATGAGCGGCCGAGCGCCTCTGATCATTGATTACCCCATGTTCGAATCATGCCGGGCACGGTGGTGTGGGCCGGATCGCTGTCGCAAGCGTCCGGCCATCGGCCCGACCCGCGGAGCGGGGCATACGCAGGGCGCAGACGCGCGTTGCAGAGCTCGCGCACCGGCTTCCCACCGCCCTATGGCTGGACCCGTGCTCGGTCGCATAGCCATCGACCACGGCTCTGCGGCTTTGTTTTGACGTGATCTCGGCCAGACCGGTCTCGGCTCGTGCGGAGCGTGCCTTACCGCGCCATCACGTTTCGCTCGCGGGCGGCCATCGCCGGGTTGCTGGTCGACGTCCCGAACCGGGCGGACGTGGAGGAGGCGTGCACAGGGCCGGCCCTCCGGCTTGGACCGGACCCGCACCCCGCGCAGATCGAGCCGAGCGCGCGCCGGGCGAGGGCTTCCGTGCGGGCAAAGGCAGCGGCAGGAGACAATCTCGCGCGTAACGTCGCGCCGCTGGCCATCCGGGTCACATCGGCAGCCGGCCGCACCTGGGAGGGATTGGCCAGCGCGGTGCCGAGGCTCGCGACGGCAATGCAGGCGGGGAGGGCAATCCGCAGGGCGGATCGTGCGAGACGGAGATCGGTCGGGCCCCCCCGTCGGGGACACAGGGTCTTGGTCCGAGCCAAAAGTGTTCCGCTCTGAACAGCCATCGCGTCCCTCCGTTCCTGGACCATTCGGTCTCTGCAAGGGATGGTCCGGAATCGGCTATGCGCTCTGACGGGGCTGCAGCGCGTCGCCCTCCTCGGCCGCAGGCCGGGACGCACGGCACGCACGCGGCTCATCACAGCCGCTCGATCACACGGCGCTCCGGGGTTCGCCGCATCGACATAGGATCCCGGATATGCGTAGTTCACGCCCGGTTGAAACCGGAAGGCTCGATGGCGGAAACAGCTCACGTCACTCTCCAAATCCAGGAAAGAGGGCGAAAAGCAAAATCCGGCGTGATCCAGCTGCGCGACGCATCGATCGTTGCCTGTCTGTGCGTGATCGCAGCAGTTCTTATTGCTGCTGCGACGGCGTACTTGGCCCTGAACAAGGTCTGGCCAGCCCTTGCGCCTGTCCGTGTTCATGAGCGACTGCGTGTCTGGTCACGCTTCAGTCTGCTCGCAATCCAAGAGATCCGCTCCTGGCGCTGAACCCTAGCGTTCTGCCGGATTTACCTAAGTAGATTCCGCTGGTGAAGTTTTGAGTTTCCTTTATCAATCAAAAATATTTCGATTTAGGTTGAAGCAAGTCCTGCCCTGAAGCCAGATTTCGTTTCGGTTCTATAGAGATGGGCAGTGACGAGAAGCCGTTGAGCATCCCAGAGAAGACCAGCAGACCGCGCTATCGAAGCCCGACAGAGTGGCTGTCGGTCGGTGTGTTGGCCGCCGCCACGCTGGCCGTGATCGGCGCTTGGGGCTATGCCGCATGGTGGATCGGGTCGACAGTGTTGAACTGGATAGAGTGACGCGTCCGTCCTTGTTTCTGCAAACTGGTTAGCCGGCGTTTTAGAAAGCCAACTTAGCAAGCCAACTTGGCAAGTCAGCCCGGCAAGGCTGACGATGCGCAGGGCTGCGATCACGGTCCCGAGGGTGACGGCGACGGGCGGGGCGTGTCGTCCAAGTTTGCGTCTCGCGATCAGTTCCTGATGATCATGCGGGGTTTCGGCGGCCCCCCGATCGCAAGCCTCGATATCGATCGAGGCTATCCGTCCCTCACGGCGTTCCGGCGCATGCGCGTTTTTCGGTCTGATGTCCCGTGGAGCGCGCGGGCCCGAGCAGGATGGGGCCTCGCCTTCAGACGTCCCGGTCTCGGGCGCCACAACGCGGGAACGTGGTTAAGTCCTGCCTGCGAGCGTCGTTCCGATCCAAGCACCGCCCAAGTGAGGCCACAGGGCCCATCGATGTGACGCGACGTAGTTCTCACGTCTAGCCTCGGTGAACGCCGATCATCCTTTGTCTATCAATCAATCATGGAATTAGAGAATTTTATTCAAGCTCTTCGATTAAAACATATCTTTTGAGGTCATGAAGATTCATTTTAGCCTTCAAGGAAATCTATTGGCTTGCCAGGATGTGCAGATTTTCGAGATCTCATGACGTCAGAAAATTGCTTAATCGGGCGACTGCGTAAAAACACATCCTTGTGGTCTCCGACACGTCGTGCAAAATCCGGATGTCGTTGATCAAGATGACTCGAGAAATGGGAAGCGGAATGGATCTTCCTTGAGATTGCGAATTGAAATCAATAGACGCGTTGACGAAAGCTGATTGTCCGATCGCCGTGCTCAACCTGCGGATAGGACAGATGGCCTGAACGCCCCATCGCGTTTCGACGCCGGGTCGGCGACGACCGCGCCGCGCCGCGCCCTGCAACAGATATAAGCGTGCCCGGCTCCAAGCCTTTGTCGGGACGTACTGTCTTGCGCCGAACCGGAGTTCACTTCGGCGCAAAGTGCTCTTGCATGCCGTTCCGGGCCGGCTGCGCATATCGATCGTTCAAGGCGGCGCCCTGCAGATCGTTCGATCCTCGACAAGTGACCAAGAAAGTTTAGATCAGGTTGTTCATATTGCGATTTGATAAAATATTATAGAGTATTTGAAACAGTAGCCCGTGTCGTTTGCGGTTCATGATGAAAGAGCAGGGTTGATCAAGGCAGCTTGACCCACGCGCTGTCGCGACGATCGTGCAGTGAGGGTCGTTGAAATCCATATCTGTCGTCAAGGGAACACTCAGATGATCGCTGTACTCATGCCCGCCGTGATCGGTGGCCTACTTGCCGTTATCGGGACTTGGCCCTGGTTTGGCCCTTACGCCATCCTGATCGGCTCCTTGGCAGCGGGTGGCCTGGCGATTTCGATCGGGTTTTTCCTGGCGTATCAGCGGAGTCGGTCGTCGTCCAAGCAACGCAGCCGCCTCGCGATCGCGCAAACGGAAATTCATCTGGGATGATCGACCCCGACGCGGCTCAACGCCTGCGCCAACCCGCGCTGTGTCTGAGCCTGGGGTCTTGAGCTGAAACGACCCGCGCGAGCCAAGTCGTGGATGTTGGCTCCAAGCCGGACCGATCGCGACCATCCAGGCGTGCGGCATCGTTCGCATCCGAGGTGCGCAGGCCGGCGCAGTGCAACAGACACGCAGATCCGACAGCGGGTGTTTCAAAGACCGCGGCCGCGCGATCGAGCCTAGAGAGGGGATCGCTCAGTTAGGAGACCGCAGTTAATGATAGCTTCAGCTTGGTGTGCGACTTGGTATCTGTCCGTGCATGCTGCTTCGAGGCATCAGGACCACCACGGCAAACCGATCCATTGGGGGGCGCATGCTTGGCTGGGCCATCATGATGCTGGCATGCGTCGGTTACTTCCTGAATGAGGCGTTAAGCGCCCCGATCATTGAGGACGACGGATCGGACACCGTTCAAGCTCCCCGGCATGACCCGTCGGATCCGGCTCTGTCCGGGCTGACGGCCGCCCCGCAACACTTGCCGTCGCGCAGCGCATCGGATCAGTAGGCGTTGGAGCGGCCCGGGAGCACGTGAAGCGCCGTGGCGGCCAGGATCTTGAGATCCAAAGCGAAACTTTGGTTCTCAATGTACCACAGGTCGAACTCGACCCGGCGCTGCATGTCGGCCAGCTGCGGGGTGCCGCCGCGCGAGCCGTTGACCTGAGCCCAGCCGGTGATGCCGGGCCGCACCGCGAAGCGGCCGGAATAGGCGCTCAGCAGCGCGCCGTAATGGCGGTCATGGGCCAGTGCGTGGGGACGCGGGCCGACCAGCGCCATCTCGCCACGCAGCACGTTGATCAGCTGCGGCAGCTCGTCCAGGCTCGTGCTGCGCAGGAGCCCGCCGAGCCGGGTCAGGCGGGCATCGCCCCGGCGCGCCTGCGAGACCACCGCCCCGTCCTCCTGCACGTGCATGGTCCGGAACTTGTAGATCAGGAACGAGCGCCCGTTCAGGCCGGTCCGCGTCTGACGGAACAGCGCCGGACCCGGGCTGTCCAGACGCACCAGCAGCGCGACAAGCGCCAGAAGCGGCGCCAGCAGGACCAGCGCCAAGGCCGCGGCAGCGACATCCAACCCGGTTCGCAGAGTCGCGCTTGGCTGCTGGCTGCCGGACGTCATGGGCGCCAACGGTTCGTCCGCAGCCAAGCTGCGTTCTGCAGCGTTCATGCGATGAGCCCCTATACAGATCCGGCTGGGTGGGCGTAGCCGCCGGGTACCTGAAGACGGCGAAGCCAACCGAGTCCCAGTCCGCGCGCTGCCACAGCTTTGCCGTTTAGCTCGGCGTTAAGCTTGACACAAGTAATAAACCTAATTGATGGCGGTGACGGCTCGTATGTAATAATATTTTAGAGCGAATTGAGGCTCTGCCCGTTTCAAGTGGAGCGCTATAATTCTTTTCTCGATACCGACACTTTGCAGGCGTCTGGGATAAGGTCTTCAGTCTGGGCGTCGGCTTTTAGGCTGGCGTGATCGCATCCAGACACGTCGTCTGCTGATTTCCGCGTTTTTATCAATAGTTACTGGCGTCCGATCATCCGTCGCGTATGCGACGAGACAAAGAGAGGTCTGCCGCCGTTCTTCGCGCGCTAACGCGTTCATATTCAGATCGAACAGAAAACTGCTGAGTGATTATGTACTAAGTCGCTGATGACACGTGCGCCAAGTCGCTGGAACGAGCAGCGATTTTTGCCTTCGCCGCGCAAGTTTGCCGCCGGGCGATGGGGTGGGCGGTGATCGGACCCTCCAACGCTCGAAGGCCGACCCGGGCCCGCGCGGACGCACGGTTGATCTCCGGCGGCCGTATGAGCCAGTCAAAGGCCGGACACGCGTTCGGCGTTTGCTTCGGCTCTTGGGCGCTCTTCGGGCCGCGCCCGATCGCGATACACGACAGTATCCCGTTGCCGGGTCATCGGCGATCCCACCCAATTTCCCTCATCCTGAGATCCGAGCGCAGCGAGAGCCTCGAAGGAGGGTGCCAGCCAGCCGCACGAGCCCCGGAGGCCTCCTTCGGGGCCTCCGCTGCGCTTCGACGCCTCAGGATCAGGGCGTCGGGTGGGACGGCCGGGGGCGTTCGGTCTTGTATCGTGTACCGTGCGGTTCGCCAGAGCAAATCCGTTAGCGCTCACGCCATGCCTTCGACACCTGATCCTGAAGCGGCTTGAGGAGGTAGCTCATCACCGTACGTTCGCCGAGCTTGAGATTGGCCTCGACCGGCATCCCGGGCACCAGCCGCACCGTTCCCAGCCGCTCCAGCTGGTCCGCCGGGATTTCGACGCGCACGGTATAGAAGCTCTGTCCGGTCTTCGGATCGCTGGTCACGTCGGCGGACAGCCGCGAGATCCGGCCTTCGATCTCGGGCGTGGTCCGCACGTTGAAGGCCGGGAAGCGCAGGACCGCAGCCTGTCCCTGCTGCACGCTGTCGATGTCCTGCGGCTGCATGCGCACTTCCACGGCCAGCCGGTCCGCATCGGGTACGATCAGCATCGCGGGTTCGGCGGGCACCACCAATCCGCCCACCGTATGCACGCTCATCTGATGCACGACCCCGTTCTGCGGCGCCCGCATCTCCACGCGCCGCAGCTGATCCTCCGCCGCGATCCGCTTCTCGACCAGTTCGGACCACTTGCTTCGGATGTCGGCCAGATCCTTGCCGACTTCCGTCCGCATCTCGGCGTCGACCTGCAGGATCTGCAATCGGATTTCCGAGATCTTGCCCTTCACGGAGGCAATCGAGGCGACGAGTTGGCCCCGCTCGCCATCCAGGCGCGCCGCATCCCGCTCCAGCGCACTCACCCGGGTGACCGGGACCAGGTTCTTGGCGTACAGACTGCGGACGCCCTGCAGCTCCTCGCCGATCAGTCTGATCTCCCGGGCCTTCGCGGAGGCTTGCTCGGTCAAGCCGCCGCTCTCCTGTTCGAGCTGCGTGATGCGCTCCGACATCTGCGCGCGTTGTCCATCCCGACTGGCCAGTCGGGCCGAGAACAGCCGGCTTTCGCCGTCCAGAAGGGCGGCGATTTCCGGGCTCGATCCCTTTCGCATCGCCAGATCCTGCGGAAACAGGATCGCCGCGGAACCGTCCCGCTCGGCCTCTTCGCGGGCGCGGCGCGCCGCCAATTCGTCCAGCGCCTTGAGCGTGATGTCGAGATTGGCCTGGACCTGCGTCTTGTCGAGGCGGATCAGGACGTCGCCGGCCCTGACATGGTCGCCATCCTTGACCAGCAATTCTCCGACGACGCCGCCGGTCGGATGCTGGACCTTCTTGATTTCGGACTCGACCACGAGCTGGCCGGGGGCGATGATCGCGCCCGCGAAAGAGGTCATGGTGGCCCAGCCGGCCAGACCCGGCACCAGCGCCACGGAGAGGACGCCGGCGAAGACGAGCTGGCGCCGTATGGAGGCGCGCGGATGGCGTCGCGGCCGCGTGCGTGCGGTCAGATCCATGCCGGATCCGGTGAGGATGGGGGATCCTGCCGACATCACGCGCTCACCCTCTGTTGATCGGCACGCTCTGCCCCGACGGGCCGCAGAACACGCTTGAGGACGTCATCCTTCGGGCCGAACGCCTGCAGGCGTCCGTCCGCCATCACGAGCACGGAATCGACGGCGGCCAGCGCGCTCGGTCGGTGGGCGACGACGATGCAGATCCCGCTGCGGCTTCGCACCCCCTGGATCGCCCGCGTCAGTGCGGCCTCGCCATCGGCATCGAGGTTGGCATTGGGCTCGTCGAGGATCACGAGGAAGGGATCGCCGTAGAGCGCCCGGGCCAGACCGACGCGCTGGCGCTGGCCGGCCGAGAGGCCGGCACCCCCGTCGCCGAGCGGGGTCTGATAGCCCTGCGGCAGGCGCAGGATCATCTCGTGCGCCCCCGCGGCCTGGGCCGCCGCAACGATCGTCCCGGACTCGGTGCCGCTCTGGAAACGGGCGATGTTCTCGGCCACCGTCCCGGCGAACAGCTCGGCCTCCTGCGGCAGATAGCCGATATGCGGGCCGAGCCGCTCCGCGGACCACTGGTCGAGGGAGGCGCCGTCGAGCCGGATCTCGCCCCGTGCCGGGGTCCAGACGCGGACGAGCGCGCGCACCAGGCTCGACTTGCCCGACGCCGACGGGCCGATGATGCCGAGGGCCTGACCGGCCGCGAGGCGGAAGCTCACGTCTTGCACCGTCAGACGTCGCGTGCCCGGCGGCATCAGGTCGAGGGCCTCCACCGCCAGGGTTCCGCGCGGCGGCGGCAATGCCAGCGTCTCGGCTTCGGGGGGCAGCTGGGCGAGGGCGAGCGTGAGCCGCGCCCAGCTCTGACGCGCGGCGACGAACCCCTTCCAGTTGGCGATGGCGAGTTCCGCCGGTGCGAGGGCGCGGGCGACCAGGATCGACGAGGCGATCATGATGCCGCCGGTGGCTTGGTTGTTGATCACCAGCCACGCGCCGAGCGCCAGAACCCCTGACTGGAGCGCCATCCGGCAGGCCTTCAGGATCGAGCCGAGACCGCCCGACACATCGGAGACACGCAGCTGCGCCTCGATGTAATCCTGATGGCTTTCCTCCCAGCGGCGCGCGAGGGCGCTCTGCAGGCCCAGCGCGGCGACGACCTCGGCGTTCCGCCGCGCGGCCTCGGACAGGGCTTGGCGCCGCGCCGCGTGCGCGGAGGCCGCGCGGATCGGCCGCCGCGTGTTGGCTTCCGTGATCCAGGTCAGGGCGACGAGCAGCAAAGTCCCGCCGACCGCCGCAGCGCCGATCAGGGGATGGAACAGGAAGCACAGGGCGACATAGGCCGGCAACCAGGGGAGGTCGAAGAGAGCGGCCGGCCCGGACCCACCCAGGAACGAGCGGAGCTGATCGAGATCGCGCAGGGGCTGCCCCGCTTCCTCGGCCCGCGTGCCGCGCAGGGGCGCCCGCAGGCTCAGGCCGAAGATGCGCGCGCGGATGTCGAGGTCGAGGGCGGCGCCGATGCGCGAGAGGATGCGCGCGCGCGAGGCTTCGAGCAGGCCCTGGGCCGCGAACAGCGTCAGCGCCAGGATGCACAGACCGACCAGCGTCGGCATCGACCGGCTGGGGATGACGCGGTCATAGACCTCCAGCATGAAGAAGGAGCCGGTCAGGGTAAGCAGGTTCACCAGGCCGCTCATCGCGGCGACCGCGAGAAACGCGGTGGAACTGCGCTTCAGCGAGACGCTCATCTCACCCGCTCGTAAGCTTTCGGGCATGCTCAACTTCCTAATTGGGCCGGGCAGCGGACCTGAATCCACGGTGATGGGCACGGCACGAATTCAGGCGAAAGACTGAATAGTTTCGACAAAACCACTAGGAGTTTTTCGTATCATCCGGGTTGATGAAGGCCGCCGGCCCGAGGCGGCGGACTGCGAATCCGGGATTACGACTAACGAAGCGTTCTGGGCGGTGCGTCGCGCCTCGGCATGGTACGGACGCCACGCCGCTGCAGCCTCACCGCTGTGGTCGGGCTGCCTGCGTCGCCTCTCGGTACCGCGCCGTGGGCTAGGGCCCGATCCGGGTCATCCCGGCCTGGCAGCGACCGGCTTCTGGGCTCGGATCCTTTCAGGCCGACCGTATGTTGAGGGAGGCGTTCCGTCTCGCCGCTGCCGCCCGGTCGGATGCGCGTTCCCCGATCCCTCGGCGATGGCCCTCGAAACGCGCGAGATTCCCCCGACGCGACTTATCGATACGATGGGCCCTGCCGATGAAGGATCAGCGTTCGGTTCGGGCGCATGCCAAGACCGCGGTATGACGGGGCGCGGCCTGCGGTACGCAGGGGGTGGCGTATCGGATGTGGGGCACGTCGCCCCTCGAAAGGCGAGGACAAGCGATGACGCGGAAGATTATCGAAGCGCCCGATTTCGGAACTCTGGGCTTTCCGACGGCGCCGGGTTTCGACGCGCCGATGGTTCAGGCCCCGATCGTGACGCCGGGTGACGTCGCCGATCAGTCCGGTGATCTCTGGCTCGATGTTCTGGGTGATCGGCTCGTCCATGGCGAACTCGCTGTCACGCCCGAGCAGGCGGACGCAGCCGCCCGTTATGGCTGGGCTGCAGTTCCGAATAGCGAGCATGCGGGAAAGATCACGGTCCGGAGATCCGATCCGCATCCCGATCAGGAATGAGATCACCGACGCTGGCTGTCGAGGCCAGCGACACGATCGGTCCTCAGGCCTTGCCCCGCGGATCCGGCGAAGGGCGGAATGGCCCGTGTGAGCGGGCGGTCCGGAGAGCCTTGGCGGAACAGGGCCTGCCGCGAAACGCTGTACGCGTTGGCGACGGGAAACGCTCAGCCTGCGCGATCTTCGAAGCTCTTCTGGCTTACGAATACCTTCAAACCATCAACAAATCCGATCTGTTACGGTATCGCGCGCGCTTCCCAGCCGCGCCGGGATCGGGTTAAGCAGGACCGGCACAGGTCACCGCCAGAGATGACCGGCCCGCGAGGAAGCCCGAGAGGTCCGTCACGCCGCCGTCGCGGCTTTGTTCGGCCTGCCTCGAATCCGCGCGGACCCCGCGACGCGCGACGAGGACAGGCCCCATGACCGGCCCCATAACTGGCTCTGCGACCACCGACCCGACACCCGGCTCCCCCGAGGAGGCCGCCCTCGAACGCTCGGCAATCCGACGCATCAGCTGGCGGCTCGTGCCGTTTCTGATCCTCGCTTACTTCATCTCCTTCCTCGACCGCGTGAATGTCGGCTTCGCGGCGATTCAGATGAACCACGATGTCGGCCTCTCGGCGACCGTGTTCGGCTGGGGGGCCGGGATCTTCTTCCTCGGTTACTTCCTGATGGAGATCCCCAGCAACCTGATGCTGGAACGCTTCGGGGCGCGGCTGTGGATCGCCCGGATCATGGTGACCTGGGGGGTGATCTCCGCCGCCATGGCGCTCGTGCAGGGGCCATGGTCGTTCGTCGGCCTGCGATTCCTGCTGGGGCTGGCCGAGGCCGGGTTCTTCCCAGGCGTGATCCTCTACCTCACTTACTGGTTCCCCTCGGCCTACCGGGCGCGGATCATCGGGGTGTTCATGATCTCGATCCCGATCTCGTCGTTCCTCGGGTCTCCGATCTCCGGGGCGCTGCTCAACGTGACCGGTCTGGGGCTCGCCGGTTGGCAGTGGCTGTTCATCCTCGAAGGGCTGCCGGCGGTGCTGATGGCCGGCGCGGTCCTGTGGCTGCTGCCGGACGGCCCGCGGGACGCGGCCTGGCTCCCGGCGGCCGAGCGCGACTGGCTGGAGCGGCAGCTCCAGGCCGAAACGGCGCGCAACACGAAGCGCGGGCAGGCGGCCAAGCCGCCCCTGTGGGAGATCCTGCGCGACCGGCGTCTCGCGCTGTTCGCGGCGATCTATTTCGGCTCGACGGCGAGCAGCTACGGGCTCTCGTTCTGGACCCCGCAGATCGTCAAGAGCTTCGGCCTGGGCAATTTCGAGACCGGGCTGTTGAACAGCATCCCGTACGGTTTCGCGTCGGTCGCCATGATCCTCTGGGGGCGGCACAGCGACCGGATGGCCGAGCGGCGCTGGCACCTCGCGCTCTCCTTCCTGGTCCTGGCGCTCGGGCTCGCGGGCGGCACCGTGCTGACGGGCCTCGGCCCGGTTGTCGCGGCGCTGGCCGTGGCGGCAGTCGGCGTCTACATGCTCAAGGGTCCGTTCTGGGCGCTCGCCACCGAGCAGATGCTCCCCGCCACCGCGGCGGCGAGCATCGCGGCGATCAACGCGGTCGGGAACCTCGGCGGTTTCCTCGGGCCCTACCTGATCGGCGCGATCAAGGATGGGACCGGGAGCTTCACCCTGAGCCTCCTGCCCCTGGTGGTCTTCGCCCTGCTTTCGGCCGGCCTGTCGCTGGTGCCGGGGCGCGCCTCGCAACCGGGCTCGGGCGCCCGCCGACCCTCGGTGGCCTGAGCGGCCCCCTGCGAACCGGCGGTTAGCCGCGTGTCGCAGGCGGAACCACCAGAGGATTGTGCTCTCCGCTACGCGGCTGACGGGGAGCCAACTCGATGGATCTGAACACCACCGTGCGGGACGCCATCCTGGCGGAACTGAAACGCCAATCGGAGGCGGACGATCCCGCGCCGACGATCGACCTGTCGGAGTCGGGCTACGCACGGATCGACGGTCGGATCGACATCGAGGCGCTGATCATGGTCGTTGCGGGCGCGTTCGCCGGCGGGCCATGACGGGAGAGGCCGCTCCCTTGCGGAAGCGGCCTCGCCGAACGTCAGGTCAGGGGCGCGGCCTGAGCCGCGCCGATTCTCGG
>NZ_JALNUM010000189.1:0-6754 GCF_026540795.1 Methylobacterium sp. GC_Met_2 | reverse complement strand
CCCGGTGTTCAACATGCCGGCGGTCGTCACGCTCTCGATCGGGCTGCTGCTGGCGATCCAGGCGGTGCGCGAGTTCGTGCTGCCGGACACCTGGGACATCCGCCTCGTCCTCGATCTCGCGCTGGTGCCGGCCCGCTGGACCCTGTGGTTCGATCCCGGGCAAGCCGCCGAGGTCGTCCGTGCGGCCGGCGATTCGGGCGATCCGGGCCTGCAGGCGGCGCGGGAGGCCTTCGCCCGCTACATCGTAGGCGAGCACGCGTTCCAGCCCTGGACGTTCGCCACCTACGCGCTGCTCCACGGCTCGTGGATGCACGTGATCTTCAACAGCGTGTGGCTCGCCGCCTTCGGTTCGCCGGTGGCCCGTCGCTGCGGCCCCTGGCGCTACGGGCTGATCGCGCTCGCCGGCACCGCGGCGGGCGGCCTGCTGCACGTGCTGGTCGATCCCCTGAGCGCCGGGCCGCTGGTCGGTGCCTCAGCCGGCATCTCGGCGCTGATGGCGGCTGCTGCCCGGTTCGTGTTCCAGCCGCCGGTCTCCGGCTATGGCGGTCAGCCCTGGCAATTGCCGCCGCACCGGCCGGTCGAGACCATCCCCGAACTCCTGCGCAACCGGACGGCCGTGTCCTTCCTGGCGATCTGGCTCGTGACCAACCTGCTGTTCGGCCTCGTGAGCGTGCCGCTGGTAGGCGAGAGCGCTTCCATCGCGTGGGACGCGCATCTCGGCGGGTTCATCGTCGGCTTCCTGCTGTTCCCGTTCCTCGATCCGCGGGAGACGCCGCGGTCCTGACCACCTTGCCAACCGGGCGAAACGGCCACACACTCGCCGTATTGTGAAGGCGCCGGGGCCAACCCGGCCGACAGCGCAATCCCGGTGTCGCGGGCTGACGGCGCACCGGACGCGTTACACGGGAGAGAGCCATGACCGTCGCACGCATCCTCGCCGACAAGGGCAGCTCGGTCGTCACCGTAGCCCCCGACAAGACCCTCGAGGAGGTCATCCAGATCCTCGCCGACCGGCGCATCGGCGCCCTGGTGGTCGCTCAGGACGACGGGTCGGTGGCCGGCATCATCTCCGAGCGGGACATCATGCGGGCGCTGGCCGGGCACGGGGGCTCGGCCTTCGACGCGCCGGTCTCCGCGCACATGACCGGGAACGTCACCACCTGCGGGCGGAGCACGACGATCGAGGAGGTCATGACGCTGATGACCGAAGGCCGCTTCCGCCACGTGCCGGTCTGCGAGGACGGGCGCCTGATCGGGCTGGTCTCGATCGGCGACGTGGTGGCGCGCAAGATCGCCACCGTCGAGGCCGAGCATCAGGCGCTGCGGGATTACATCACGATGGCGTAGGGGGCCGACTCTCCCTCCCCCCTCTGCGGGGGAGGGTGGCCCGCGAAGCGGGTCGGGAGAGGGGAGCGACGGTGCAGAACAGCGCTCTGCCCGTCGTGCTGGTCGCGCCCTTTCCTGAACCCGGGTTCCCCGCTTGCGGGACCTTCGTCCCGGCCCGACCCCTGCTGACGCAGGGGCCCCCCTCCTCCCCCGCAGAGGGGGGAATGCGCGGCTACGTAGTCCCAAAAGAGCGTCGCCTCACGCCTTCACGGGATCGAGCGTCACGTGCCACAGGTCGGAATCGGCCGCGTCCTTGAGCGTCACCGTCATCTGCTCGGTCCGGCCATCGACCGCGACATGGCCGAAGAACTGGTAGCCGGAGGCCGGTGACAGGTTTACCTGGCCCTTCTCGGGCGCCTTCACGAAGCGCAGCTGCGGCCCGAAGGTGTTGTCGAGCGCATTCGGCCCGAAGGTGCCGGCGTGCAGCGGCCCCGAGACGAACTCCCAGAACGGCTCGAAATCCTGGACCTTTGCCTTGTTGGGGTCGTAGTAATGCGCGGCCGTGTAGTGCACGTCGGCCGTGAACCACACCGTGTTGCGGATGCCCGCGCTCTTGATGAAGCGCAGCAGGTCGGCGATCTCCAATTCGCGCCCGAGCGCCGGCCCGTCGCCCTGTGCCACCGCCTCGGAGCCGAAGTTTTTATCGACGTCGTACGTCACCACGAGGCCGAGGGGCATATCGGCGGCGATCACCTTCCAGGTCGCGCGGGATTCGAGCAGCGCCCGCTTCAGCCACGCGATCTGCTGCGGCCCGAGGAAGTAGGAATCCGGCCCGTACGTGGTCTGCGTGTTCTCGCCGTTCGGGCCCCGGTAGGAGCGCATGTCGAGCATGAACACGTCGACCAGCGGGCCGTAGCCGATCTTGCGGTAGACCCGTCCGGGCTCGGACGGCTCGAAGCGCATCGGCATGTATTCGTGGAACGCGCGAGCCGCGCGCAGCTGCAGGGCCAGCACGTTCGGGTCGGTGTATTTCTTCTTCAGGTGTTCGGCCCGGGTCAGCGGCTCGCCCGGCCACCAGTTGTTGGTGACCTCGTGGTCGTCCCACTGCGCCAGGATCGGCACGGCGGCGTTCATCGCCAGCACGTTCCGGTCGGTGAGGTTGTACTTGTGGCGGCCCCGGAACTCGGCCAGCGTCTCGGCGGGCTTCGCGACGGCCTCGGTGACGCGGTTGCGCCAGAGGCTGCCATCGGGGAGCTTCACCTCGGACTGGATCGGCCCGTCGGCGTAGATCGTGTCGCCGGAATGGATGAAGAAGTCCGGCCGGTTCTTCAGGATGGCGGAGTAGATCGTCATGCCGCCGCGGGCCTCGTCGATGCCCCAGCCCTGGCCCGCCGTGTCGCCCGACCAGCAGAACGAGACCGAGCGCCGATCCGCCGGCGCGGTGCGGAACCGGCCGACCTGGGCCGGCCCGACGATGGTCGGCGCGGCGATGTCCTGGAGGCGGACGCGATAAAAAACGTCCTGGCCCGCCGGCAGTCCGGTCAGCGCCACCTTCACGGTGCCGTCGGTCTCCGGGAGCGCGTCGGCGAAGACGCCCTGGAGTTTGGAAAAGCTCTCGGTGGTCGCCCACTCGATGATCGCCCGGGCGGGCCGGTCGGAGCGGGCCCAGACCACGGCCGAGTCGGTGCCGACATCGCCCGACTGGAGCCCATGCGTCAGGAGCGGCCGGTCGGCGGCCCGGCTCAGGCCGGGGCGGGCGAGGCCGGAAGCCAGCCCGACGAGGCCGGCGCCTCCGGAAAGCAGGATCTGACGGCGACTCGTGGTCATTGGAACCCCTCCAAATGGTGGGGCGCCCATCGCAGGCTGGGGCGACAGGGGGATGACGGGGGGATGCGCCGGGGCCTGCTCAGGTCTTCCAGCCCATCCCCCTCATCCTGAGGTACCGGAGCGCAACGGAAGCCTCGAAGGAGGGCTCCAGCCAGCCGCGCGAGCCCTCAAGCGCGCGCCTCGGCCCCCGCCACCACAGCCCGGATCCGCGGCAGCGCCGCCCGCGCCGCCCGATAGCCGATCGCGATCCCCTCATCCGCCCGGTGGAAATCGAACAGCCCGAACCCCGCCACGTCCGGCCCGATGGCCACGTCCGGCGGGTCGCGCTCCAGCCGGGAGCGGGAGATCCGGTCCTGGGTGATGTTGAACGCGTCGAGCACCACCCGGGCGAGGCCCGGCACGGGGATCTCGGGCTCCGGGCGCGGAAAGCCCCGCAGGCGGTCGCGCAGCGTGGTCAGGACGCCGCGGCGGGGGACGTAGGCCGGCACCTCGCGCACAACCGGGCCGCCGGTATCGCCATTGAGGTTCACGCAGATCACCAGATCGGCGCCGAGCGCCCGGGCCAGAGCCACCGGCACCGGGTTGACCAGCGTGCCGTCCATCAGCACCCGGCCCGCATGGGTCACCGGCGGGAACAGACCGGGGATCGCGTAGGAGGCGCGCACCGCATCCACCGCCAGCCCCTCGGTCAGGCACACCTCCGCGCCGGTGCCGTACTCGGTGGCGACGCAGCCGAACCGGATCGGCAGGCGCTCGATCCGGCGCTCGCCCAGATCGGCGTGGAGCCGCTGGCGCAGGCGGTTGCCGGCGATCAGGCCGGAGCCCGGCAGGCGCGGATCGATCAGCCCGACCACCCGGCGCCGGGTCAGCGCCCGCGCGAAGGCCTCCAGCCGGTCGAGCCGCCCGGCGGCGTAGCAGGCCCCCACCACGGCGCCGATCGAGCAGCCCGCCACCACGGTGGGGTGGATGCCGGCCTCCTCCAGGGCGCGCAGCACGCCGATATGGGCCCAGCCCCGGGCCGAGCCGCCGCCCAAAGCCAGCCCGATCCGCGGGCCCGCCTTCGGCAGGGGCCGGATCGGCTCGACGGCGCCGGGCAGGAAATACGGAACGGCGGGACACTCTTGCCACCCGGTCGCGGCAAGGGTCGCGCTCATTTCCCGGCGAACTCCAGGGTGGCGCGGCCGTCCGGTTGCCGGACGACACTGCGGTAGAAGCAATCCCGCCGGCCGGTGTGGCAGCAGCCGCCGTCGCCGCCGACCTCCACGCGGATCAGCAGCGCGTCCTGGTCGCAATCGACCCGCATCTCGATGACACGCTGGATCTGGCCGCTGGTGGCGCCCTTGTGCCAAAGTTCTTGCCGCGAGCGCGACCAGTACCACGCCTCGCCAGTCTCGATCGTGCGCGCCAGCGATTCGGCGCTCATGTGGGCGAGCATCAGCACCCGGCCGTCCCCCGCATCGACCGCGATGCAGGTGATCAGCCCGTCCCGGTCGAAGCGGGGCGTGAAGGCTTGGCCCTCCTCGACCGCGGCGCGGGGGCCGGGGGGATCGAAGGCGCTGTCGCTCGCGGTCATGGCGTGGAAGGGCGGTCCCCGATTCTGGGCGTGCTGTAGACTACTTGGTGCCGCCGCGCACCAGGGTCAGGAAGCGGACCTGCTCGTTGGCGTTGTCCTTGAACACGCCGCGGAACTGGCTGGTGATGGTCGAGACTCCGGATTTCTGGACGCCGCGCATCGCCATGCAGAGATGCTCGGCCTCCACCATCACGGCGACGCCGCGGGGCTTGAGGATGCTCTCGATCACGTCGGCGATCTGGGCCGTCATGGTCTCCTGCGTCTGCAACCGGCGGGCGAAGGTGTCGACCACCCGGGCGAGCTTCGACAGGCCGACCACGCCCCGGGTCGGGTAGTAGGCGATGTGGGCGAGCCCCATGAACGGCACCATGTGATGCTCGCAATGGGAGTGGAACGGGATGTCGCGCACCAGCACGATGTCGGAGTAACCCTCGACCTCCTCGAACACCCGCTCAAGCAGCTTCTCCGCATTGACGCCGTAGCCGCCGAACAGCTGCTCATAGGCTTTCGTCACCCGGGCGGGGGTGTCGAGCAGGCCCTCGCGGGTCGGGTCGTCGCCGGCCCAGCGCAGCAGGGTGCGCACGGCGGCCTCGGCCTCGGCGCGGCTCGGGCGGCCGGTCTCGATGCCTTCGGGGATGCGGGTGGCGGAAGCCGGCTCCGGTGCGACCTCGACGGGGCGGGTCTCATCCACCGGGCGGTTGTCATTGCGCATGCCGTCTAGACCTTGCCCGTCGATCCCGTTCGGGGGAAAATCCTGCCCGTTCCGGTGAAAACCCTGGCCGTCGCTCGGATACGACAGGGATTTGAGCGCGGCATCCATGGCATCCTCGGCCCGGGCGATGCGGGACTTCATCGGGGTGCTGTCGGGCTTGGCGTACATCGTCGGATCGCGTCGGGCGTGTGAGGGAAGATCCCGGGCCTGAAAAGGTTTCAGGCCGGCGCCCCGGAATGGACTGAAGCCGTGGGAATCCCCTCGGACGGATCGCCGGAGCCGTGGGCGCGACCCTGGTTGCCGGACCGCCTCCTCGCGAAGCGACCGTAAGGCGCCTATATCATCGTTCGCGGGGCAACGCGCAATGCGCGAACCGCGCGGCAGCGTCCCGACGGGACCTGTACCCACGGCCGAGGACCCGATGCTCGACGATATCTACAACCGCCGCATCCTCGAACTGGCCGCCGATATCCCCCGGCTCGGCCGGCTGGAGAACCCGGATGCCAGCGCCACCGCGCATTCCCGCTTGTGCGGTTCGACCGTGACGGTGGACCTTGTGCTGGGCGAGGATGGCCGAGTGGCCGATTTCGCCCAGGAGGTCCGGGCCTGTGCGCTCGGCCAGGCCTCGTCATCGCTGATGGGGCGCCACGTGGTCGGCGCCAGCGCCGAGGAACTGCGCGGCGTCCGCGAGACCATGCGGTCGATGCTCAAGTCGAACGGCCCGGCTCCCGACGGGGCCTGGGCGGACCTGGCCGTGTTGGAGCCGGTGCGGGCGTTCAAGGCGCGCCACGCCTCGACGCTCCTGACCTTCGACGCGGTGGTGGATGCCCTCGACCAGATCGCCGCCAAGCGGCAGGCCGCCTGACGGCATGGTCCGCCGGGCGGCGCATTGGGGGATCCGCGCCTATCAGCTCACCCTGTCGGGGCTGATCGGACGCCAGTGCCGCCATTGGCCGAGCTGTTCGGAATACACCGACACCGCCATCACCCGGCACGGGCTATGGCCGGGGGGCTGGATGGGGTTTGCCCGGATCTGCCGGTGCGGGCCGTTCGGCACCCACGGGATCGACCTCGTTCCGGAGCGGCTGCCGGCAGGGGCGGTCTGGTACCGCCCCTGGGCCTATGCCCGCTGGCGCGGCGTCGAGGCGCCGCCTTCGGCGTTCGCCTGTGAGGCTGTGGGGGAGGGCGCAGGATCGGACGGGCGTTGAGGAGCTTCGTTCCTGTTTTGTTTCACGTGAAACATGGGTGATGGGCAGGTGCTTCACCGAACTGCCGCTTGGATCCCGCTTGCGCTCTCTCTTCCCCCTTGTGGGGAG
>NZ_JALNUM010000188.1:0-6856 GCF_026540795.1 Methylobacterium sp. GC_Met_2 | reverse complement strand
GGCCCGGCCCTCCGAGAGCGTCGCCGCCACGCGGACGGGCGATCCGACCACGGATTACGAAGCTGCGGTGGAGCTGTACCGCGGCAAGCAGTACGAGCAGGCCGAGATGGGCCTGCGCCAGTTCATCCAGTCGCATCCCCGCGACAACCGCGTTGCCGGCGCCACCTACTGGCTCGGCGAGAGCTACCTCGCCCGCGGTCGCAACCGCGAGGCGGCCGAGCAGTTCCTGAAGGTCTCCACCGATTACGCTCGTTCCGCGCAGGCGCCCGATGCCATGCTGAAGCTCGGCGTCACGCTCGCCGCGCTCGGGGCCCGCGAGCAGGCCTGCGCGACGCTGGCCGAGCTCGACCGGAAGTTCCCGAATGCCGGAGCGGGCGTCCGCCAGGGCGTCACGCGCGAGCAGAAGCGCGCCCGCTGCGGCGCTTGATTCGTACGCGGGATGCCAAAGGGCTCAGTCCTTTGGCAGGGTATCGGGGCGGAGCCTTGAGGTCGGGCTTCGCCCGAGCCCAGCAGGGCTCCGCCCTGCACCCGCAAAAGGTCTCGGACCTTTTGGATCCATGACCGGCTCTGCGGACGATTCTGTGCTTCGGGCCCTTGAACCCTGGCTTGGGGGCGGCGTGCTGCTCGCCGTCTCGGGCGGCCCTGATTCGGGCGCGCTGATGCACGCCGCCGCCGCTCTGGGCGCGACCGTGCAGGTCGCGACCGTCGATCACGGTCTGCGCCCGGATGCGCCCGCGGAGGCCGAAGGCGTCGCCGCCGCCGCCCGGGCGCTCGGCCTGCCGCACGCGATTCTCGCCTGGGCGGACGCGAAGCCCGGCACCGGCCTTCAGGCGGCGGCCCGGGCCGCCCGCTACCGGCTGCTCGCCGCCCATGCCGCCGCCATCGGCGCAGCCCGCGTCCTCACCGGTCATACCCTCGACGATCAGGCCGAGACCGTGCTGATGCGGCTCGCCGCCGGCAGCGGTCCCGCGGGGCTCGCCGGCATGCGCGCCGAGCGGGCGCTGGCACCCGGGATCTCCCTGGGCCGGCCCTTCCTCGCCCTGCCCAAGGCCGCGCTCGTCGCGTGGTGCGAGGCCCGCGGCATCCCCTACCTGCGCGATCCCAGCAACGCCGACCCCCGCTTCGCCCGGGGCCGCCTGCGCGCGGTCTGGCCGATCCTGGAACGGGAGGGCCTGACCCCCGCGCGCCTCGCGCGCCTCGCCGAGCGCGCAGCCCGCGACGAGGCGGCGCTGTGCATCGCCGCCGACAAAGCCCTCGAAGCCGCCTGCCTGCCGACGGAGGGCCCGGCCCTGCGCCTCGACGGAACCGTGCTGGCGGCCCTGCCGGACGCGATCGTGCTGCGCTGCCTCGACCGCGCCCTGACCCAGGCGGGGGCTGCGCCCCGCCGGCTCGAACGGCTCGAGACCCTGGTCCTTGGATGGCTGCTGCCGGCCCTGCGGGGCCGGGCGGCGGTCCGGCGCAGCCTCGCGGGCTTCCTGATCGCAACGGCGTCCGCCGGTACGGTGAGCCTCGCCCCCGCACCGCCACGCCGGCCGAGGGCGAAGAGTGCTGCCCTCGCCGCAGGGGCGTCGCGATTACTTGGCAAGGGAGGCCCCCCCGCTTACATTGGCGCTGTGTGCACGGATGGACCGGTCGCGCCGGACGACGCGTCCGTCCTGGGGGTCGCACACGCCAAGGATTGATCGATGAACCCGAATTTTCGCAACTTTGCCTTGTGGGTCGTCATCTTCCTGCTTGTGCTGGCCCTGGTCACCCTGTTCCAGAACCCGGGGCATCGGGGCGGCGGCAGCGAGATCGCCTACAGCCAGCTCCTGAACGATGCCGATGCCGGCAAGATCCAGTCGGTGGTGATTTCCGGGCAGGACGTGTCCGGCACCTACGTGGGCGGCGGCAACTTCACCAGCTACGCGCCCAACGACCCGGGCCTGGTCTCCAAGCTTCAGGGCAAGGGCGTCCAGATCACGGCCCGTCCGCCGTCCGACAACACCCCCTGGTTCATCCAGCTGCTGGTCAGCTGGCTACCGATCCTCGTCTTCATCGGCGCCTGGATCTTCCTCTCGCGCCAGATGCAGTCCGGCGCCGGCCGCGCCATGGGCTTCGGCAAGTCGAAGGCGAAGCTCCTGAACGAGGCCCACGGGCGCGTCTCGTTCGATGACGTCGCGGGCGTCGAGGAAGCCAAGGAGGATCTCCAGGAGATCGTGGAATTCCTCCGCGACCCCCAGAAGTTCCAGCGCCTCGGCGGCCGGATCCCGCGCGGCGTGCTGCTGGTCGGCCCACCCGGCACCGGTAAGACCCTGATCGCCCGGGCGGTCGCGGGCGAGGCCAACGTGCCGTTCTTCACCATCTCGGGCTCCGACTTCGTCGAGATGTTCGTGGGCGTCGGCGCCAGCCGCGTGCGCGACATGTTCGAGCAGGCCAAGAAGAACGCGCCCTGCATCATCTTCATCGACGAGATCGACGCGGTCGGCCGTCACCGCGGCGCCGGGCTGGGCGGCGGCAACGACGAGCGCGAGCAGACCCTCAATCAGCTCCTGGTTGAGATGGACGGGTTCGAGGCCAACGAGGGCGTGATCATCATCGCGGCGACCAACCGCCCCGACGTGCTCGATCCCGCGCTGCTGCGCCCCGGCCGGTTCGACCGCCAGATCATGGTGCCGAACCCGGATGTTACCGGCCGCGAGCGCATCCTGCGGGTCCACGTCCGCAAGGTGCCGCTGGCCCCCGATGTCGATCTCAAGGTGATCGCCCGCGGCACCCCCGGCTTCTCGGGCGCCGACCTGATGAACCTCGTCAATGAATCGGCCCTGCTGGCGGCCCGCCGGGGCAAGCGCATCGTCACGATGCACGAGTTCGAGGACGCCAAGGACAAGGTCATGATGGGCGCCGAGCGGCGCACCCTGGTGATGACCGAGGACGAGAAGCGGCTCACCGCCTATCACGAGGGCGGCCACGCCATCGTGGCGTTCAACGTCCCGGCGACCGACCCGGTCCACAAGGCGACCATCATCCCGCGCGGCCGGGCGCTCGGCATGGTCATGCAGCTGCCCGAGCGCGACAAGCTCTCCATGAGCTTCGAGCAGATGACCTCGCGGCTGGCGATCATGATGGGCGGCCGCATCGCCGAGGAGATGACCTTCGGCCAGGACAAGGTGACCTCGGGCGCGCAGTCGGACATCGAGCAGGCGACGCGGCTGGCCAAGATGATGGTGACGCGTTGGGGGTTCAGCCCCGAGCTCGGCACCGTCGCGTACGGCGAGAACAACGACGAGGTCTTCCTCGGCATGTCGATGGGTCGGCAGCAATCGGTCTCCGAATCGACCGCCCAGAAGATCGACGCCGAAGTGCGCCGTCTGGTGGAGACCGGCCTGGAGGAGGCCCGCCGCATCCTGGCCGAGCACAAGGACGATCTGGAGGCCCTGGCGCAGGGGCTCCTCGAATACGAGACCCTCTCGGGCGAGGAGATCCGCAACCTGCTGAAGGGTAAGCCCCCGATCCGCGACGGCGGCGACGTGCCGCCGACCCCGGCCCGGGGCTCCTCGGTCCCCTCCGCGGGCCGCGGCCGGCCGAAGGAGAGCGACGGTGGCCTGGAGCCGCAGCCGCAGGCCTGAAGCACCGGACAAGACGACGATCGAGAGGGGCGCCGCGAGGCGCCCTTTTTCGTGCCTGACAAATCGGAGCCGCTGTCGGCGAAACGGTACCGCCAGCTTGGCCGGAGACTCGGCCCATCCCTTCGGATCGGAAACACAGGCCTCTCCACAAGGCGCTGCCAACCCTCATGCCGGTCTCGACCTATCTCGTCGTCGCCCTCGGTGCCGTTGCCGCCGGCTTCGTGCAGGGGCTCTCGGGTTTCGGCTTCGGGCTCGTCTCCCTGTCGTTCTGGGCCTGGGTGCTGGATCCCAAGCTCGGCGCGTTCCTGGCGGTGTCCGGGGCCTTCACCGGACAGGTCGTGGCCGCCGTCTCGGTCCGGCGCGGCTTCGACCTTCGGCGCCTTGCGCCCTTCGTACTCGGCGGTCTCGCCGGGATCCCCCTCGGCATCCTCCTGCTGCCGCGGCTCGACGCCGACTGGTTCAAGGCGATCCTGGGCCTGCTGCTGCTGGTCTGGTGCCCGGCCATGCTGTTCGCCAGGAACCTACCCCGCATCACCGTCGGCGGCCGGTTCGCCGACGCGCTGGTCGGCCTCGGCGGCGGCATGATGGGCGCGCTCGGCGGGTTCACGGGGGTGCTGCCCACCCTCTGGTGTACCCTGCGCCGCTACGAGCGCGATGTGCAGCGCGCCGTGATCCAGAACTTCAACCTCGCCATGCTCACCGTTACGATCGTCACCTACGTGGCCTCCGGTCTCGTCACCCGGGCCATGCTGCCGATGCTGGCCGTGGTGCTGCCGGCGATGCTGATCCCGACACTGCTCGGCGCGCGGGTCTATCTCGGCATCAGCGAGGCGGCGTTCCGCACCCTCGTGCTGAGCCTCCTGACCCTGTCGGGCCTCGCCCTGGTCGGCGCGTCGCTCCCGCGGATCCTGTAGCGACCCTCAGGCGCTCGGCCCCATTTCGACCGCCTTTGTCGGGAAGCACCGAATGGACCCGGCCGGCGGCGCTGCATCCGGCGTAAACGATTGTCTGCTAGCTTTGTCCGGCCGGTGAGACCGCGCCTCGGAGACGACTTCGTGCGAAAGTATTTCGGAACCGACGGGATCCGCGGCCGTGCCAACGGGGTGATCACCCCCGAACTGGCCCTCAAGGTGGGGCAGGCTGCGGGCCTCGTGTTCCAGCGCGGCGACCACCGCCACCGGGTGGTGATCGGCAAGGACACGCGCCTGTCGGGCTACATGATCGAGACCGCGCTGGTCGCGGGCTTCACCTCGGTCGGCATGGACGTGCTGCTGCTCGGGCCGGTCCCGACGCCGGCCGTCGCCATGCTGACCCGCTCCATGCGGGCCGATCTCGGCGTGATGATCTCGGCCTCGCACAACCCGTTCGAGGATAACGGCATCAAGCTGTTTGGGCCCGACGGCTTCAAGCTGAACGACGCGATCGAGCACGAGATCGAGGGCCTGATCGACGCCGACATGCACAAGCGCCTGTCCGGCTCCAACGATCTCGGCCGGGCCAAGCGGATCGAGAGCGTGCATGCCCGCTACATCGAGTTCGCCAAGCGCACCCTGCCGCGGCAGGTGACGCTGGAGGGCCTGCGCGTCGTGGTCGATTGCGCCAACGGCGCCGCCTACCGGGTCGCCCCCGAGACCCTGTGGGAGCTCGGCGCCGAGGTGATCGCCATCGGCACCGAGCCGGACGGCTTCAACATCAACCGCGATGTCGGCTCCACCGCGCCGGCGGCTTTGGTGGCCAAGGTGCGCGAGCGCCGGGCCGATATCGGCATCGCCCTGGACGGCGACGCCGACCGGGTGCTGATCGTCGACGAGAAGGGGCAGGTGGTCGACGGCGATCAGCTCATGGCGGTGATCGCCCGCTCCTGGAAGGAGGACGAGCGCCTGACCCAGCCGGGGGTGGTGGCCACGATCATGTCGAATCTCGGCCTGGAGCGCTATCTCGGCGACCTCGGGCTGACGCTCGCCCGCACCGCGGTGGGCGACCGCTACGTTCTCGAGCATATGCGCGAGCACGGCTACAACCTCGGCGGCGAGCAATCCGGCCACATCATCATGTCGGACTACACCACCACGGGCGACGGCCTCGTGGCGGCGCTCCAGCTGCTCAGCGTGGTGCAGCGTCAGAACCGGCCGGTGAGCGAGGTCTGCCACTGCTTCGAGCCGCTGCCGCAGATCCTGAAGAACGTGCGCTACAAGGCCGGAGAACCGCTCCGCCAGGACAGCGTGGTCAGCGCCATCGCGCATGCCCGCGAGCGCCTCGGCAATGCCGGCCGCCTCGTGATCCGACCCTCCGGCACCGAGCCGGTGATCCGCGTGATGGCCGAGGGCGACGACCGCGGCCTCGTCAACGACGTGGTCGACGAGGTGGTCGATGCCGTGACCAAGGCCGCGGCCTGAAATCCGGGATCCCAAAGGGCTCAGCCCTTTGGCGGGGTTCGGGGGCGGAGCCCCCGAGGCTCGGGCTTCGCCCGGTTTGGGCTTTGCCCAACGCCAGGGCTCTGCCCTGGACCCGCAAAAGGTCGGAGACCTTTTGAAACCAGGACTTTGAGGATCAATCGTAGGCCGCGCTCAAGTCCGGCGGCGCCGTCATCCGCCATGCTGCCAGGAGGGCGGTGCGGAGCGTCTCCTCCTCGCACAGGTCGAGATCGAGGTTGGTCCAGCCCCGGCGGCCCCAGGCCCCGTCGAGCGGCGTGAACAGGTCCGGCTCGGCCTCGCACAGGGTGGCCTGATCGCCGGGCGCGAGCCGCAGCACCACCCGCGCCTCCTCGACCCACAGGGTCGCGAACACACGGCCGCCGACGCGGAAATCCGGGTTGCCGCTATGGGCGCCCGCCACCGCCTCGGGCAGCATCAGCGCCAGAATGCGCACGTCCTCGGGGAGCATGGGCGACTCAGCCCGCTCGGCCCGGACCCGCGACCATCCGAGGCCCGGCCCAAAGGTCGTCCCAAGCGGCGGGGCGCATCCGGTTCATGCAGTCTTTCTCCCTGTACAGTCGATCCTCGAAGAGGCCACTGCGTGCCTCAATGGAGGCCGGCCAATATTTGTGGAGCAACGGTTTGCGCCGGGCGGTCGAGAACACGCAAGGCTAAGACTTAACGTTAAGCCGGATTTAAGACGTTGCGCGCATTCTTCACAGGCTAACCACAGAGCACGCACGCGGAGCGTCGGGCTCACGGATCCAGTAAAGGAATTCTTATGGCCCGCTCCAAGCTCAACGCTTTGGTGCGTAGCCTGACGCTCGCGGCGAG
>NZ_JALNUM010000187.1:0-7420 GCF_026540795.1 Methylobacterium sp. GC_Met_2 | reverse complement strand
GCCCTGCTGCACGACGTCGGCAAGATCCACGTGCCGATCGAGATCCTGAACAAACCTGGACGCCTCACCCACCCGGAGATGGCGGTGATGCGCACGCATGCCGCACGCGGTCACGCCATGCTCGTTGAAGGGACCTTCGACGATGAACTGTTGGCGGCTGTTCGCTCACACCACGAGATGCTGGACGGGAGCGGCTACCCAGACGGCCTGCGGGGGTGGGAGATCCCGGACTTCGTGCGGCTGGTGACCGTCTGCGACGTCTACGGCGCGTTGGTAGAACGGCGGAGCTACCGTGCGCCGATGTCGGGCGGGGAGGCCTACAACATCTTGCGAGGCATGGTCGGGCAGTTGGACGGTGATCTCACCCGCGCATTCCGACCCATAGCGGCAGCCTTCGATGCTCTCGTCTAGGCGGAACGCGCCGGTATCGTCGGCGCGGTAGGTGACGCGCCTACCGCACGTGAACGGCGAGCTTCATCTTCGGATGAATGCCGCAGAGGACGGCGAAATCGCCCTCGGTCGGGAAAGTGATGACGGCCCTGGCGCCCGGCTCGATATCGCCGCTGTCGAAGGTGAAGAGTTCATCTTCGATGTAGGCTTGGTGGACGAAGTTGTCGTCATCGTTGACCACCGTGATGTGCTCGCCGACGCGGAGTGCGACGTCCAGAGGGCCGAAACGCTTGCCCTTTTGCGAAATGATGTGATCGATGTCTGGCAAGGTCGCGATGGCCGCACCCGTCATGGTGATCGACCCGAGCACTCCTAGCAGCACCACAGATACCAATTTGCGGTTGCATGGCTGCATTGTATGTACCGGACGCTGCGTCAATGACGCTATGATCAATCCTAAAGAAGTTAAAAGCGTCACAAAATTTTGTATTCAGATCTAAAATCAAGTGTTTGTGATCGTTCTGCGTACCGCAAAAACATGCAGGTTAGTCTAAGGCCTGCGGGTGTGGCGCGACCTCGCCCGTGAACCGGGGTGGCATCAGCGGGCAACCATCGTGCGCCCGGCGATGCTGAAGCCAGAGGCTACCCTGCGCCGTGCTGTTGACGTGGATCGACACACGGCCGTGGCACACCGGGCAGCGCTTGATCGCGGACGGGTAGCTGGCGTGCGCTTCGGCGAGGCAGATCGGGCGCCATGCCCCGTCGATCCGGATCTCGCAGGTGATCGTATCTGGCGTCGCCATAGCAGACGGGCGCCACGTGGGAATGGATGTCACCAGCACGCGCTCAACGCGATGAGGCGCAAAAAGAGTCCGCCCGTCGGGGGGATCGGGTGGGCTCCTGGCTTCACCCCAAGTTTGTCACGGCGGACCGAAGCCAAGTTGTGATCTAGCAGCAGTAGCGGCTCGCGACGACCTGGGTAGACTACGCCGCGCACCGGAGGAGCAGCACCGGGGTCGTCTTGAGACGGCGGGCCTCGGTGCGGCCTCGCTGGCGCAGTCGCGTTAGAGCCGAGAGCTGATGGCAGGCCGACGCGGCGGCACCGCCCTGTGTGGCTGCTACAGCGCTCATCCTTCCCGGTCACGTGCCCGAGGTGTTCGCGACACCACACGGCCCGCGGCGGGTAAGCACGTGACGACAGGCGCATCTGGTCCAGTAACCTACCGTGCATCTCAGACCTGCAGCGTCTCGCCAGCTTGAGGTGAAGCCGTTTCACCAGATCTCGCGATAAGCCGCCGACGATCTCTACTTGTGCCTTGGATGAGAGGTTTAGAGAGACGGCTTCCAGTGCCTTGTCCGCGGTAAATGCCAGCACGGCGTACACCCTCAGTGCTTCGTGCTGCTGGGACACGGACACGAGGTAGGCTCGGCGCTTCAGCGGTTTCAGCATTTTGCCGACTTACGGGTGAGGAAGCCGCATGTCATCGATAAGTTTCATTAACCATGCGCTCCCAACCTGCGGGTGTCAGCTCGCAGGTGCCCGCGTGAACCAGGTCCGATCGATCACCGTCGAGGACTTCGCAAACGACTGCCCGGTGCCGCTGGAATTTGCCGCACGCATCGCTTGGGCAGAGCCCGATAGCCTAGCTGGCCTGCTCGATGGCATCCCAGAAGGCACACGTGCGCGCCGCGCCGTCTGGCTCTATGGTCGAAGCCATACCCATGAACTCGGCGTGCAGGTGGCGGCAGCCTGCGAGGGTGCGAGCCTGCGCCGAGCTGCCGCTATCGTCGGCAATCAGCTTTATGATCTGTCGCGCCGTCCTTACACCCCTCCGAGCCAAGGGATGCATGGTAGTGCGGGCCGACGGCAGGTCAGCCTTGGTGGATCGCGCGCGGTAGCCTACGCCTAGAGTCCTCGATCTGCGCAGCGACCCTCTATCATGCCTTTCGTACAAGACCTCCTCGCCCGCTTCCGGCAGACAGTGACCGCTTATGCCGGCGACGAGGCTTTGATGCAGGCCGGGGTCTCGGCGGCAGCCAACGTCATCGTCGCCGATGGAGAGGTCGCAGGCGAGGAATTCGAGACCGCCCTGACCGGCGTCATGGCCAGTCCAATCCTGGAGAAGGGCTACGACGTCTTGATGCTGGAGGAGGCCTTGTACGATGCGATCGGCCGGGCACGCACCCGCGCCGGGCGAGCGGACAACCTGCGTCGAGTTGCGGCGATCGCCGGCCGGCTCGCGGAGCAGCGGGAGAGTGTGTTCCTCGTGGCGGTGGATGTGGCCGACCACGACGGCATTGCGGAGATCGAGCACGTCGCGTTGGCCGAGATCGCCACGGCGCTACTCGTGGACAAAACACTGTTGCTGAAGGCGGTGCCGGTTCGATCTAAACGACTGTAACCGCAGGGATAGACCCGTCATCCGTCAGCGTGGCGAGCAGCAGCCAGAGCGCGCCGTGTTCCGGCCCACCCCGATCTGCAGCCAGGAAAGCAGACAAGCCGATATCGGTAACATGCCCTCCCGAGGCAGGATTGGCCTCGTGCCGGATGAAGCTTCGTCCGTCGGTCGGATCGCACACCAGAAACCAGTGATCGCCGTTCGAACTGACGTGGAGGACCCGAGCCACGACGACAATCTCGCTTAGCGGGCCGATTGACCGAGGTAGGCCGCCACGCTGGTGGCACGAGAGCCGACCATCCGCACGGCCTTGCGCAGACGATCCTCCGTGATCCCGAAGCGCAAAGCCCAATGCTCGCGGGCGGCGCGGTCGAACACGTCGATGTGGGCCTTGTCGTGCAGCTCGGTGGGCATGACGGGATCCGAGGGTGCTAACGCTGCGGTGGGTGTCGGGCGTGAAACCCTGCAACTCAGCCCTGGTTGCAGGCTTTTCTCGGTAATTCACCACGATCTGATGGGCGCGAAACGCCGCGTTGGGTCGGGTCGTGTGCTGCCCGTGTAAAGTCACGGTTAGCTATCACTGAGGTCCGATGGGAACGGCGAGCTTGACCGTCTGTTCTGCCGGCATGGAACACTATCGATCCACCCTCGCCACCACGGCGATCGCAGTCATCGGTCTGCTTGTCGCCGCGCATGTCCTGCACCCGGGCAACTACGAGCGATCGGATCGCAGAGCGCGTGTCGTCACAGTCGCCATTGAGGCGCCGTCGCCAGCTACGATCTGGTCGGGCCCACCGACGAAACTACACAGCAGCGAGCCCGCCATGCTGATGATAGATAGCCAAGCGTTGCTGGCGCAGCGTCCGATGGTGCCTATGCAGCCAGGAGCGCGAACATCGCCGCTGTTGTCGGGCAAGCTGGTGCCACCAGCTCGGCAAGCAAAAGCTGCAAAGGGTGACCCGATCGGTGATCTGATCCGCAACTTGGATCTCGATCAGAGCAGCTGAAAACCGACCGGGCATTTGCCCCCGCGAACCTATGCGTAAGGGCCGCCGAATAGGTCCCCCAGCGCCTTTCGTCGGAACAGCCTGCGCCAGCGCCTCCTCTGATGCTCTGGCCTGTCGTGGATCATGTGGCACCGCTGGCAGAAGGCCGCGATGTTCCCATCCGCGTTGTTCGAGGTGTCGTGGTCCCGATGGGCCGCCGCCAAGATGACCCGGGTCCGACGGGCCCGACCGAGGATGTCAGCGTCTGCAGCGATGTGGATCCGCCTGCCCCAGCCATCACGCCACCGGCCGGCTTGCGCGTCCCACCAGCGCCCGTCGCCGAGGTGGTAGACCATCCGTCCGTGCGGCCGTCCGCAGCCCTCGCAGCGGCTCCGAGCCCGGCCGAACCGGATCACAGCCGAAAGCTGCGCCCAGTCGATAGGGTAGAAGTAGCGGTGCTCGGGCCGGATCGGCATGATGGCGGGACTGTGCCACCCGTCGTGAAGAAAGCGTAGCGGTATCACGCTGCTACCGATCACACATGGACCTATCCGACCTTCAATTCTGGGCCTTTCTCGCAGCGGCCATCCCGGTCCTATTCCTGCCGGTCGTCATCGTCTGGTGGAAACGGCGCCCCATCGTCCCGATAGCCGTCCTCAGCCTCGTGTTCTGGCCTGGCGCACTGATCTTGGCTCTCCGGCTGCGTCGCCAGCGGGATCTGTAACCTCAGCCACGACGAGTGACTGAACGATAGAGACCGCGGCGACGTTCAGATCCGGACCGATCGAACCGATCCGTCTGGAGGAACGTTCATGTCGATGAAGACACTGACCTTAGCGGCTGCGCTCACACTCGTGGTCTCCGGTGCTGCTGTCGCTCAAACCGCGGCCGGCGGCGGCAGCGCCGAGGGCAACATGAACAACCCGGGCTCGGTGAAGAGTAGCTCCGAGAAGTCCATGGAGGGCGGGAGTAGCTCAATGAGCACGGGCACGATGAGCACGGGCACGGGGCCTGGTACCAGCGGCGGTCCGCCCGTGAGCACGCCTGGTGCACCCGCTGGTAGCGGGTCGGGCAATGGAGCGACCGGCAGCGGTGCAGCCCCAAGCGGCAAGTAACCTTCGGACGCCCCGCGGGCTGGATCCGCGGGGCACACCTCAAGCTCAATGCTTGGTCAGGCTATCGACAGTCTCGCTTGGCCCAAGCTTGCCCGAGAACCGTGCTAGATGACCGACGCTCGGCTCATCCAGGCCTCCTGCGTTCGCGAAGGTCGCCAAGGCGATCCCGACCAGGAACTCGGCTTCCACCTCGGTTACCTCTCGGCCGCTCAACGTGCTGGAAGCACCGCGTACAGCTAGCACGGCTTGCCGGAACGCGGGGTCATTCTGAAGTTCTGCCAGCCGGGTCATCGAACACTACCTGCACGAATGGTTCTGAATGCGCTGGGGCAAATGGCGCTGTCTGACCGACCTGCATAGAGCTGTTGCCTCGCAGATCGCCGGATCTACGGCTTGACCCTCCCATAAGGTGAGCCCGTAGCTCCCCATCTTCTGGCTCAGGGCTGGACTGGGCATCAGCAGCACGATCTACTTTCTCGGAGGGCGTCCTATGGAACCGGAACAGGCTGGTGGCGCGACCGGTTGCTCGTGAGCCCCCCCCTGACGCCAACCGAGATAATTCAATGGTCCGCGTGTCTCTCTCCCTGAGTATGACCGTCGCCGTACTTGCCTCTGTGGCGCTGATCACTCCCGTGCAAGCTCAGACCAAGCCTGGTGAAATCAAGGGGGTCGACGCGATGGGCGACAAGGATCGCAGCGCGCAGGATGGATGGAGCCAAGCGCCGGTGCCGCGGGAGGAGTCGGCTGCCAAGGATGCACCAAACCCCGGTGGTCACTCCATCGCAGAGAACAAGGATCGGCCGGTTCCGGCTGCGAGCCCAACCAGCGACTCCGCACACGATCCTCAAGCTCCCTTGCCGAACCGCACGGCATCGCCATCCGGCACCAACTCAGCGGAGCCTTCGAAGTAGCAGGCATACTTCGGCTTAGGCACGACCAGCTACTTTGAGCCTTCGCGTACTACAGCTCTCCAAAGTTAGAGGCAGTCGATGAAGTTTTACTGGGGACCGCACACGTGTGCGATCGGCATTCACATCCTGCTGGAGGAGATCGGCAGGCCCTACGAGAGCGTGAAGATGGACGTAGCCGGAGGCGCTACGCAGCAGGAGCCGTTCAAGCTGATCAATCCCAAGGGCAAGGTGCCGACCCTCGTGGGAGATGATGGAACGGTCATGACCGAGTACGGCGCCATTGCCACATGGCTTGCCCGCACAAACCCGGACAAGGGGTTGATCCCGGCAGATCCTCAAGCCGAGCGGCAGGGCATGGAGGTAATGGATTACGCGATCGGCACCCTACACCTGCAAGGCTTTGGCCGGATCTTCAAGACGGAGAACTACGAGCCTCAGGACACGCTTCACCAGACGTTTAAGCTCGGCCAAAAGTCGGTCAAGGAGCAAGGTCGCGAGATCATCGATCAAGCCTTAGCTATTCTGGACCGACAGATGGCGGACCGCGCCTACGTGGCGGGTGATGCGTTCACGATCGGCGACACCGCATTGTTCTACGCAGAGCGCTGGGCGCCGCAGCAAAACATTCCACTCCCTCCGAACCTCGCTGCGCATTTCGAACGGATGGCTGCACGGCCCGCGGTGGCTCGGGTGCGCCAGATCTGGGGCGAGGTATGAGGCTGTGGCCTTCGCACCGTACCGCTACCGCACTGATACCATATCCTGCCGCACGGTGCGGTGATCTGCCGTGCGCTGGGCAAGGCGACGGGGGCTTCGTGCGTGCGCGGCATCTGGCGCTACGGGACGCGCGCCGTTCGGTATACACGCTCCAGGGTTGCTAGATCCGACGCGATACGCCAGATTTAGGGTATGTCCTACGAGACGATGCATCAGTTCCGGGATCCCGCCGCCCACCCCCTCTTCGCAGAGTTGAGCGTGGTTGAGGTTCTGCGCACAGTTGAAACGGACGATGGGCTGCCTGTCCCGGCCGGCAGTCATGGGACTGTCGTGGCCATCTACGGCGGCGGCAAAGCCTACGAAGTCGAGTTCGCTCGGCCGGTGATCGGCAACTGCACCCTATCGGCTGACACCCTGCGCGCGGCCTGAGCCGCTTCAGTGAGCGATGACTGGACGGCCGATCTCGCCATCGGGGACGTGAAGATCAAAGGCTACCTGCTAAATCCCGATCATCCGGACAATAAGGGCAAGGCCAAGTTTTTCTTCAGCCGAGGGTTCAGTTCGGAAGCCATTGAACCCCTGATCCATGCCCTGTTCGAGCATGGAAAACCAAGCCACCTCGTGCGCGAGATGCCTACAGGGTTCGGCATGAAATATGTCTACGAGGGCCCGCTGAGAGCCGCCGACGGAACGACGCCTCACGTGCGCTCCGTCTGGCACAAAGAGGACGGTGACTTTCGCCGCATCCTCGTTACAGCCTACCCGCTTTAGCCCTGAATACGGCTGCAGCTCGCCTTCTCAGCTGCAACCGCAGCGATGACGCTCCCCAGCTCCGCGATCTGACGTAGGGCACTCCCGGCCGGCAACGGATCGTGCTCAGCCATCGCCAGGATGAGCATGCG
>NZ_JALNUM010000186.1:0-7550 GCF_026540795.1 Methylobacterium sp. GC_Met_2 | reverse complement strand
AGCCTTGTTGCGGAAATCTGAAACCCCCCTCCCCCTCGGGCTTATGCCTTTGGGAGCCGATGCCGACTTGCAGCTGCGCGCGATGCGCCTCAATCTGGACACGCTACGTCGTGAGATGGTCGGGCCGGTGGCGCTCACCTGCTCCGGTGCGGCGGAACCCGGCCGCGGGTTCTCAGAGAATCCCGCCTGACGCTCCGTTCGCCATCGTCTTCTCAGGGCCATCGAGTGAAGCGCGCGCGACTCAAGATCGGTGATGTGGCCGCCTCCAGCTTTGGGCGCGGGCTCCAGGCGCCGCTCGATGAGCGCGGCGCAACCGCGAGCCAGATCGATCGGCGATCAGTCAATTTGCGCTGGCTCTGCGCCAGTACCCTCACGGGCCTGACCGGAGCCTGCCTGATCGCGGCGGCGCTTCATGTCTCTCTTCAGGGCGACGTCTCCTTCGCTGCCATCCCCGAGCGCGTCACCGTTCCTGCCCGGCCGCAGCCGAGCGAGAGCGGCGCTAACCTCGCCCGCAAGGGCGACCGGCTGGTGCGCAATCTGATGATCGCGTCGGCCAAGCAGAGCTTTCGGGCTCCTGTGACGGTCAGGCTGGGCGATCGCGAAATCATCAAGGCCAAGGCGTTCGTGCGACTGAGCACGCCCCTCTCGATGACGACGGGGGTCTATACGACAGAGCCGCCGCGCTTCGATCCCATGAAGTTCGTGTCCGACGAACCTCTCGAGCGTGCGCCCGATGCCGCGGCCGACGCCCCCGGGGCTGAGGTCACGGTCGTCAAGCGTGACCTCGCCGATGCCGCCGACGCGGCCAACGCCCCAGGGCTCACCGACGACGACGTCACCGCGCAGGTCGAGGAAGAACGGCGCATCGCCGCCGAGGCCGGCCGCCGGGCCACGATTCCGATCGCGCCGCAGATCATGCTGTCGCGGACCCTTCGGCAAGGCTCCGCCGGCGACACGGACGGCGCCGGACCCAAGGATGCGAATCCGTTCAAATCCATCGAGGTTCTTGTCGTCCCCGAGAACGTCACGAAGGTCGCCAAGGTCGAACTGAAGCCCAACGAGGCACCGTTGGTCGAGGAGCGCGATCTCGCGCTCAAGCGCGGAGAGACCATCGAGAGCACGCTCAAGGCCACTGGATTCGCGGGCGACGATGTGATCCGGGGCATTGTCGCGGCCCTCGGCGGCAAGGCGCGTCTTGCTGCTCTCGCCGAAGGCCAGCCGATGCGGGTGCAGATCGCGCCGGGCCCGCGCCCCGGCGACCCGCGCCAGGTCACACGCGTCGTGCTGTACGGCGAGGCCGGCATTGAGGGGATCGCCGCCCTGAACGATCGCGGCGCTTTCGTCTCGGTGGCTCCCCCTGCCGAGGAGGCCCCCTCCGCCAAACCGCAGCAGCAGGCGGATGCCGGCGACGATGAGGATTCGGATACGGGCTCTGGTCCCCGGCTCTATCAAAGCCTTTACGAAACGGCCGCGCGGCACAGCCTGCCGCGATCGACCGTGGAGGATATCGTCCGCATCTTCAGCTACGACCTCGACTTCCAGCGCCGGATCGGCAGCGGTGACGACGTCGATGTCTTCTATAGCTACGACGACGAGGCGAGTGCGGACCGGCCAGATCTGCTCTACGCGGCGCTGACGGTCGGCGGCGAGACCCACAAGGTCTACCGGTTCCAATCCCCCGACGACGGCACCATCGATTATTTCGACGAGCAGGGGCGATCACTCAAGAAATTCCTGCTGCGCAAAGCCATCGCCGATGGGATCATGCGCTCCGGCTTCGGCTACCGGCGCCATCCGGTCCTGGGCTACGCGCGCCTTCACACGGGCGTCGATTGGGCAAACCCGATCGGCACGCCGATCATGGCCACGGGGAATGGCGTGGTGATCCGGGCCGAGATGACGTCGGGCGGCTACGGAAACCGGGTCGAGATCCAGCACATCAACGGCTACGTGACGACCTACAACCACATGCAGCGGTTCGGCCGCGGCATCCGGGAGGGCGTGAAGGTCCGGCAGGGGCAGGTGATCGGCTATCTCGGCTCGACGGGCCTCTCGACCGGACCTCACCTCCACTACGAGGTGATCATCAACGGCCACTTCGTGGACCCGATGAAGATCCGCGTCCCCCGCGGCCGCGAGCTCGACGGGCGCCTGCTCGCCGAGTTCAGACGGCAGCGCGAGCAGATCGACGCCACGATGCAGAAGTCGAAGAGCGCAACCGCCCTCGCTCAACGCGACGCGATCGTGCGCTGAGCCGGTTCCGTCCGTTCAGACGAACCCAAGCTGCGTGCGAATCCGCCCGGGCGTAACGCCGGCTTCCCGGAGATCGGCGAGCGATTGCGAGCCCCGCGACTTGGCGAGTTTTTCACCTCCCGCGTCGAGCAGGAGCGGGTGATGCCGATAATGCGGCGTCGGAAGTCCGAGGAGTTTCTGGAGCAGAACGTGGAGGTCGGTGGCCGCCTCCAGGTCGCGGCCGCGCACCACGTGGCTGATCCCCTCCGCCGCGTCATCGTGCACCACGGCCAGATGATAGCTCGTCGGGACGTCCCG
The DNA here is from genome assembly GCF_026540795.1 of Methylobacterium sp. GC_Met_2. NCBI lineage: Bacteria > Pseudomonadati > Pseudomonadota > Alphaproteobacteria > Hyphomicrobiales > Methylobacteriaceae > Methylobacterium > Methylobacterium sp. GC_Met_2. The sequence goes on along the minus strand of NZ_JALNUM010000186.1, from coordinate 5,000 downwards.
GCGGGCGATCACCGCGTCACCCCAGCGGGCGGGATCGGCGGCGATCCGCTGCGCGCCGGTCGCGTCGAAGGCGACGTAGCCCTGGTCCGGCCCAGTGCAGCGGAGCGCGGCTGTCATATCGAGGCGCCAGGTATGCGGCTCGCCCCGGGCGAGGTTCTCGGCGACGCGGGCCGGGTCGAGGCTCCGGCAGGTGCCGGGATAGAGCGGCGCGCCGTCCGGATCGCACGCCGTGGCTTTGCCTGACTCGGCCAAGGCGCGGATCTGGCCGCGCGAGCAGAAGCACGGATAGGCGAGCCGCCGGTCGATGAGGTCATCCCGGGCGGCCCGGTAGTCCCCCATGTAGTCGGATTGGTGCCGGACCGGCTCGGGATAGCGCAGGCCGAGCCAGGCGAGATCGGCGAAGATCGCGTCGATCAGCGCGGGTTTGGAGCGCTGCGGGTCGATATCCTCGATCCGCAGGCGGCAGACCCCGCCCATTCGGGCCGCGAGATCGGCGTTGAGCAGGGCGGAGTAAGCGTGTCCGAGATGGAGCCGTCCGTTCGGACTCGGCGCGAAGCGGAGAACCGGGGCGCTCAGGCTCACCCGTCGGCGCGGCGCAGGCAGTGCGGCGCGACGGGCTGGCAGGCGATGCCCGGGAGCGAGCAGGCCGGTCCCTCGGCGAGGCGCTGGCAGACCTGGCAGCCGTCGGTCCATTCGAGGCAGGCCGGATCCTCGGCGACGGAGCGTGCCGGCGCCAGGTGACGCGCCGGCAGAAGCGCACCGAGAAGGACCGTGGCGATCACCAGAGCGACGATGCCCCAGACGGCGAGCGCGTCGCTCGACGAGCGCGGTCCGGGCGACGGATGAGCGGTTGACGACATGGGATCCTGTTGGCGTGGGAGGAGCCGACCTGTCAACGCGGGCGCGGCTCCAAGCCGTTCGTGTGGGCGAACCGGTGGCCACCTCGGCGGAGAGCGCTCTACGCCGCCTGCGCCGAGCGGCGCTCCAGCAAGGCCGGAAGGAGCTTCAGGTTGAGCGGCTTGGCCAGGAACCCGTCGAAGCCGGCCGCCCGCGCGGCGGCCTCGTCCTCGCGGCTGACATTGGCGGTGAGCGCGACGAGATGGAGATGGCCGGAACCGTCCGATTCGGCGGAGCGGATCCGGCGGGCGGTTTCGTGCCCGTCGAGGCGCGGCATGCGCACGTCGATCAGCGCGAGGTCGAACGGGCCGTTCGTGTCGAGCTGTTCCAGCGCCGCAATGCCATCGACGGCATGGACGACCTCGGCGCCGAGGCGTTCCAGGGCGCGCGTCGCCAGCAGGGCGTTGATCGGGTTGTCCTCGGCGAGAAGGACGCGCATCCCGGCGCCGGCCCGCGGCAGTGCGGCGGGTGGAGTGGCCGGAATCTCGGTCGGGCCGGGGGGCGCCACCAGGCGCTCGAACAGGGACCGCTCCCGGACGGGCTTGATCAGATAGCCGTCGAACCCGGCCGCCCCCGCGGCACCGAAGCCGCGCCGGTCGAACGGTGAGAGCAGCACCAGGCTGCAGCTGACGCCGCAGGCCCGGGCCGCATCGGCGAGCTGCCGCACCGCCGCATCCCCCAGGGCCCGATCCGCCAGCATGACGTCGAAGGCGGCGCCCGACAGGGCGTCGAGCCCGGATTCGAGGGTGTCCACGATCACGGTCGCCGCACCGCCCCGGGACAGGCCGCGGGCGAGGTAGGGCGCCTGGAACGGCGAATCGGCCACGATCAGGCAGCGCCGCCCGTCGAGGCGTGGCAGCGGATCGGTGCGCTCGCTCGCGACGACCTCCGGCAGCGGCAGCACGACCCGAAAGGTGGATCCCCGCCCGACACTGGAGGTCGCCTCGATCCGTCCGCCCATCCGGGTCACGAGTCGTCGGGTGATGGCGAGGCCGAGCCCGGTGCCCTCGTGGCTCCGGCTGGCGCTGCCGTCCCCCTGCTCGAACTCCTCGAACAGGATCGGCAGACGATCCTCCGGGATTCCCGGCCCTGTATCCGCGACGGTGAGCACCACCTCGTTCGGGCCGGTCTCGGTCGGCGCGAACGTGAGGCTGACACCGACGCCGCCCCGTTCGGTGAACTTGATGGCGTTGCCCGCCAGGTTGATCAGGATCTGCCGCACCCGGTCGGCATCACCCATGAGGCCCGTTGGAAAGCCTTCGGCCACGTCGAGGGCGATCTCGATTCCCTTGTCCTGCGCCCGCGGCGCCAGCAGCTCGACCACGCCCTCCGCCACCGACGGCAGGCTGAACGGCTCGGCGGCGAGGTCGAGACGGCCGGCCTCGATCCGCGAGAAATCGAGGACGCCGTCGATCAGGCCGAGCAGCGCCTGGCCGCTGGTGCGCACCGCTTCCACATAGGTGCGCTGCTCCGGATTGAGCTCGGTCCCCAGGACGAGTTCGGCCATCCCCAGGATGCCGTTGAGCGGCGTGCGCATCTCATGGCTGACGGTCGCCAGGAACCGGGACTTCGCGACGCTCGCCGATTCCGCCCGCTCCAGCGCGGCGTCACGGCTGCGGATCGCCTCGACCCGGGCGGTCACGTCCCGGCCCGCGCGCAGCCAGTGCATCGCGTCGCCATGCGCCACCGGCATCTCGACGAAGGCGAACCAGCGCACGCGGCCATCGACCGTGCGGACCTGCGCCTCCATGCGGCGCACCCCGTCGCCGCCGATCTCGACGGCGTTGCGATCCAGGATCTCCAGGTCGGTCTGTGCGCCGAGCAGTTCGATCGGCTCGCGCCCTAGGAGATGGGCATACGCCTCGTTGGCGTAGGTGATGCGGCCCCGGGCGTCGCGCTGGACGATCACCTCGGTGGTCGCGGCCACGAGGGCCCGGTAGCGGTCCTCGCTCTCGCTGATCCGCCACAGGCGGTCGTGCATCCGTTCGGCCTCGCCGTCGTCCGGCCCGGCCCGGCGCACCCGCCATCGATCGACCGCAAGCGCGGCGGCGACCACGAGCGCCAGAACCAGCGCAATGTCCTCGACGACCATCGATGCCTCCCCGGCAGGAGGCCGGTCCGCCGCAGGATCGCAGGTGAAGCTGAAGGCCGTGTTGGGAAATGCGCTTAACCGGCGGTTGCAGCGCGTGTCGTCGGATACGACGCCGCGGAGCGATCCGATTGGCCGCTCGCGAGTTGCCTGCCAGGACGATGGGCCCAGGACATTCGGCCCGGACGGAGACATCCCATGCCCGGTGAGCACTATGACGTCATCATCGTCGGATCCGGCCCGGGAGGCGGGACGATGGCGTGGCGTCTGGCCCAGACCGGCAAGCGCATCCTGCTGATCGAACGCGGCGACTATCTCCTGCGCGAGCCCCGCAATTGGGACAGCCAGGCGGTGATCGTCGACGGTTACTATCAGGCCAAGGAGACGTGGTACTCGTCGGACGGCAGGAGCTTCCATCCCGGCCTGCACTACTACGTCGGCGGAAACTCCAAATTCTACGGGTCGATCCTGTTCCGCCTCCGCGAGAAGGACTTCTCCGAGATCCGCCACGAGGACGGGATCGCACCGGCGTGGCCAGTCGGCTACGACGAATTCGAGCCCTATTACCAAGCCGCCGAGGAGCTGTTCCACGTCCACGGCCTGCGCGGCGAGGATCCGACCGAGCCGTGGTCGAGGAAGCCCTACGCCCATCCGCCGGTGGCGAACGAACCGCGGATCCAGGAGCTGTTCGACAACCTGAAGCAGGCGGGCCACCAGCCGTTCCACCTCCCCGTCGGCGTGCGCCTCGTGGAGAAGGACGGCCGGGCGGTGCCGACCTCGCCCTGCATCAAATGTGAATCCTTCGACGGCTTCCCCTGCCCCACAAACGGCAAGTCCGACGCGCAGACCATGGTGGTGGACCCGGCCCTGCGGGACTGCCAGAACCTGACGCTGCTCACCCGCACCATGGTCGAGCGTGTCGTCACCGATCCGGCCGGACGGACCGTGACCGGTGTGGTGGGGGACCGCGACGGCGTGCCGTTCGAGGCCTCGGCCGACCTCGTGGTGGTGGCCTGCGGGGCGCTGTCGTCGGCCCTGCTGATGCTGCGTTCGGCGAGCGACCGGCACCCGACCGGTCTCGCCAACGGCTCCGATCAGGTCGGCCGCAACTACATGCGCCACAACAACTCGACCATCCTGGCGATCTCGAAGACGCCGAATCCCACCCGGTTTCAGAAGACGCTCGGCCTCAACGATTTCTATTTCGGCGATCCGGACCCGAAGGACGGCTGGGATTTCCCCCTCGGCCACATCCAGATGGTCGGCAAGTCCGACGGCGCGCAGATCCACGGCGAGGGCCTGCCCGGCTTCCTGCAATGGTTCCCCAACAAGCCGTTCGACTGGATCGCCAAGCATTCCGTCGATTTCTGGCTGACCTCCGAGGATATCCCGCTGGCGCAGAACCGGATCTTCTACAAGGATGGGAAGGTCCATCTCGACCTCACCGAGACGAACAGCGAGGCGCACAAGCGGCTGCGGCACAAGCTCCAGCAGATCTGCAGCTTCACCGACATCCACCCCCACCTGTTCGACCGCTCGCTCTATCTCGGCAAGAACGTGCCGATCGGTGGTACCGCCCATCAGGCCGGCACGCTGCGGTTCGGCGACGATCCGGCGACCTCGGTCCTGGACCGGAATTGCAAGGCCCATCAGCTCGACAACCTGTACGTGACCGACGCGAGCTTCTTCCCGTCGATCGGCGCCGTGAACCCGACCCTGACGATCATCGCCAATGCCCTCCGGGTCGCCGACCATCTCGTGGCGCGGATGGGTGCCAAGGACGAGATCCCTGCGCCGCGCCTCTACGACTACACCGAGCCGCGCGAGCCGATGCCGGCGTGACCCGGCAGGTTGGGTTGCTCTCGGACGCGCCTCATCGTCCCCACCCGCCTTTCGGCGCCGGGGGCATGGCCCAAGAAGCAACACGCGGGACGCGGGACGCCGCGGGAACCCAGGTGTCGGCCAAGTACGCGCGGGATCCGATCCCCGCGGCGCCCGCGGCATCGATCGGGCA
>NZ_JALNUM010000185.1:0-7627 GCF_026540795.1 Methylobacterium sp. GC_Met_2 | reverse complement strand
GGGGTCAGTGGGCCTCGATCGGGCGGGACGTCCGCTGCGGCTTCTTCAGGATGGCGACGACGCCGAGGCTCAACACGAGACTGACGCCGACGAGCCAGAACCCATCCGCGTAGGCCATGACGTAGGCCTCGCGGCGGACCTGGGCGGCCAGCATGCCGATGGCGGCGCCCTTGGCCGCCGCTTGGTCGGCGATGTGCCCGTGCAGGCCGGCGGCGAGCGCGGCGAGGCGCTCCTGGGTGCGCGTCGCATTGACCGTGATGGCCTCGGCCAGCACCGAGAAGTGCATGTGCTCGCGCCGGTCGATCATCGTGGACAGCATCGCGATGCCGATAGATCCGCCGAGGTTGCGCATCATGTTCGACAGTGCCGAGGCGTCCGCCGTGTCGCGCGGGGCGAGTCCCGCCGTCGAGAGTTGCGAGAGCGGGATCGTGAACAGCGGCTGGCCGATGGCGCGCAGGAGTTGCGGCAGGATCAGCTGGTCGGCGCCGACGTCGTGGGTCAGGCCGACATTGATCCAGCAACTCGCGATGAAGAACAGCGTGCCGGTCACCACCAGGATACGGGCGTCGAAGGCCCGCATGATCAGCGGCATCATCGGGAAGAGCAGCAGTTGCGGCAGCCCGGACCACATCACCACGTAGCCGATCTGCTGGGCGTTGTAGCCCTGGATCTGCGCGCAGTAGACCGGAATGATGTAGATCGAGCCGAACGAGACGGCGCCGAGCACCGTCATCAGCACGCACGATCCCCCGACCGAGCGGTTGGCGAGCACCCGCAGGTTGATGAAGGGGCGCTCGGTCATCAGTTCGCGGATGATGAAGCCGGCGATGCCGACCACCGCCAGGAGGCTGACCTGGACGATGATGGGGGAGCCGAACCAGTCCTTCCGCTGGCCCTCCTCCAGGACGTAGGTCAGGGCCGGCAGGCCGATGGCCATCAGGCCGATGCCGATCCAGTCGCCCTTCAGGAGCTCGGCCCAGCGCGCCGGGACGCTGTCGAAGGCGCCGAGCTGGATCGCGGCGGCGAGCGGACCGAAGATCAGGTTCAGGTAGAAGATGTAGTGCCAGGACAGGTTGTCGGTGAGCCAGCCGCCCACCGTCGGGCCGATGGCCGGCGCGAAGGTGGCGGTCAGCCCGAACATCGCGATGCCGATCGGCTGCTGGCTCTTCGACAGGCGGGTGCGCACGATGACGATGGCGGTCGGGATGAGCACGCCGCCGGTGAAGCCCTGGCCGGCTCGGAACAGGATCATCTGCGACAGCGAGGTCGAGAGCGCGCAGGCGAGCGAGAAGCCGGTGAACAGCATCGTGTTCACCGACAGGTACCGGCGCAGGCCGATCACCGAGGACAGCCAGCCGGTGAGCGGGATCACGATGATCTCGGCCATCAGGTAGGCCGTCGAGATCCAGCTCCCTTCCTCTGTGGAGGCGCCCAGCGCGCCCTGGATATCGGAGAGCGAGGCGTTGGTGATCTGGATGTCGAGGATGGCGGTGAACGCGCCGAGGATCGCGCCGAACACCGCAAGCCAGTCGCGCGCGCTTGCCTTGACCTCGGGCGCGGCGACGGCCGGCACTGCGCTCATCGGGGAAGCGCCTCGCTGACCAGGGCATGTCCGAGTTGGCCGTTGCGTGGCTTCACCGGCTCGACCGCGTCATGGATATGGACGGTCGCCTCGACCGACAGGCCGGGCCTCAGGCGTCCGAGCATCGGATCGGAATCGTCGAGGGCGATCCGCACCGGCACGCGCTGGACGACCTTGGTGAAGTTGCCGGTGGCGTTCTCCGGGGGCAGCAGGGCGAACTGCGCGCCGGTACCGGGTGAGAAGCTCTCGACCCGCCCCTCGAACTCGTGGTCGCCCAGGGCATCGACCGTGAAGGTCACGTGCTGGCCCACGACCATCTGCCCGGTCTGGGTCTCCTTGAAGTTCGCCACGAGGTAGATGTCGCGACCCATCGGGACGACGGTGAGCAGTCCGGTGCCGGCCGAGACGAACTGTCCGACGCGGAGCGAGCGGTCGCCGACCATGCCGTCCGTGGGCGCCGTGATGGTCGTGTAGCTGAGGTTGAGCTGCGCCTGCTCGACCTTGGCCTGCGCAGCCTCCAGGCTCGCCCGGGCGCTGCCCTCCAGCGCTCTCAGGCTGTCGACCTGCTTCCTGGCCGCTTCCAGGGAGGCCACGGACTTGTCGTGGGCGGCCCGTTTCTGGCGCAGGTCGGAATCCGCCTGTTGCTGCCGCTGCGCTGTACCGGAGCCGGTCTGCAACAGGTTCTGGTAGCGGGTGTATTCCTTGCCGGCGAAGTCGAGGGCCGCATCGGTGTTCTCGACCTCGGCCTTGGCCGAGGCGACTTGCGCCTGCTGCTGCAGGATTGCGGCCGCGGTGCCGAGCAACTGGGCCCGGCTCTTCCCGACCTCGGCCTCGGCCTGCTTGAGCATGACCCGGTACTCGCGGTCGTCGAGGCGCGCGACCACGTCACCAGTCTTCACCGGCTCGTTGTCGCCGACGAGGACTTCGGCGACGTGGCCGGCGATGCGCGGGGCGACCGTGACCTTGTCGGCTTGCAGGTAGGCGTCCTCCGTCGTCTCCAGGAACCGCCCAATGGTCCACCAGTGCCAGCCGTAGCTGCCAGCGCCGCCGAGAGCCGCGAGGAGAAGGACCGAGAGGATCAGGCGTGACTTGCGGCGCCTGGGCGCAGGCGAACGAGCGGCAAGGCCTGCAGAGGCCGGTGCGTGACCGACAGCCCCGACCGCGGTAGCGGTTCGTGCCGCGGCCTGGGGAAGATCGCTGGGTCGAGCGTCCATGTTGGTGGCCAACATCAATACGATACGGTAAAGTATCGATATATGACGGAGTGGATCATGACAAGGAGCACGACGATGGCAGCGGCCATGCCCGCCGAGCCCGAGGTGATATCGAAGCGTGGTTCCGGCGGGCGGCCGACGCGCGAGGAGGCCGCGCGGCGTGAGGCACGCATCGTCGAGGTCGCCACCCGGCTGTTCATCGAGCGCGGCTTCGACGGCACATCCATCGATGCGGTGGCGGAAGCCGCAGGCGTCAGCAAGCCGACGCTGTATGCCCGGTACCAGGACAAGCGCGAGCTGTTCGAGGCGGTCCTGCAGGACCGCATCCGGGAATGGCTCGCGCCTCTCTCGGCGGCGACCGAGGCGCAGGCGTTGCGGGCGACCCCGATGGATGCCGCGACGGTGCTGGATGAGCTGAGCCGCAACCTCCTCGACCGCGCCCAGGCGCCGGGAGCCGCTGCCCTGACCCGCTGCATCGCCGCCCAGGCGATGCAGTTCCCCAATCTCGCCAAGCTTGCCTACGAGGAGGGCTGGCTTCGCGGCGTCAGGGCGGTCGGGGGTCTTCTCGGCGTCATGGCCGAGCAGGGGCAGATCGCGGTGGACGACCCCGAGATCGCCGCCGACCTCTTCCTCAACCTCATCATGGGGCGCAGCTCGAAGCAGGCGCTCTATGGCATGAAGGTGGATCCGGAAGCGCAGGAAAAGCGGCGCCGCGCCGCCGTAGCCCTCTTCCTCGCCGGTGTTCGTCCGGATCGCCCCTGAAGGCATCCGCTTCGGCGCCTCGGCCAGACCACGTCACGTCGGATCGCCATCGCGCGCAGAACCGGACGTTCGGCTTTGCGCCCATGACCGCCGTTCCCCCCGCGACCGACAAGGACCCAAATCGCAGACGACCCGGCGGCGCCTGTCGGTAATCCTGTCCGACGGGCTACTTCTCGCGCCACGCCTTGGCGATCTGGTCGGACATCGGCTTGACGAGGTAGCTCAGCACCGTCCGCTCCCCGATCTGTAGAAACGCCTCCACCGGCATGCCCGGAACCAGCCGGACCCCGCCCAGACGCGCCCGCTGGGCGTCCGCCACCGCGATCCGGGCCGTGTAGAAGCTCATCCCGGACTTCGGATCGTTCGTCACATCCGCCGACACCCGGCTCACGGCGCCGTCGATCTCCGGCGTCGTGCGGGTGTTGAACGCCGAGAACCGCAGCACCGCCCGCTGGCCGACCCGGACGTTGTCGATGTCCTGCGGATGGATGCGCACCTCCACCGCCAACCGGTCGGCGTCCGGAACGACCAGCATCACCGGCTCGGACGGCGTCACCAGACCACCCACCGTGTGCACACTCATCTGATGCACCACCCCGTCCTGCGGCGCCCGGAGATCCACCCGCTTCAGCTGGTCTTCTGCCGCCACCCGCTTCTCCGACAGCTCCGACCCTTTCGCCCGGATCTCGGCCAAGTCCTTGCCCACCTCCGCGCGCATCTCCGCGTCCACCTGCAGGATCTGCAGCCGCGTTTCCGCGATCTTGCCCTTCGCCGAGGCGACCGATGCGGTGAGCTGTCCGCGCTCGCCCTCCAGGCGCGCGCCATCGCGCTCCAGTGCCGTCACCCGCGAGAGCGCGACGAGCTTCTTGGCGTAGAGGTCGTGCACGCCGTTGAGTTCGGTGCCGATCAGACCGATCTCCCGCGACTTGGCCTCCACCTGCTCACTCAGCCCCGCGATCTCGTCCTGCAGCTGCGAGGCGCGTTCCGACAACTGCGCCCGTTGCCCATCCCGGCTCGCCCGCCGCGCGGAGAACAGCCGGCTCTCCCCCTCGACCAGCGCGGCGATCTCCGGATCGGCAACGCGGCGCAGCAGGAGTTCCATCGGGAACGCGACCCCGGGCAGGCCGTCGCGCTCGGCCTCGGCACGCGCGCGGCGCGCGGCCAGCTCGTCCAAGGCCTTGCGCGTCATGTCGAGGTTGGCCCGCGTCAGGGTCTCATCCAGATGCACCAGCACGTCGCCGGCCCGGACGCGGTCGCCCTCCTTGACGCGGAGTTCGCCCACCACGCCGCCGGTGGGGTGCTGGACTTTCTTCACCTCCGACTCGACCACGAGCTGGCCCGGCGCGATCACCGCCCCGGAAAACGTCGTCAGCGCCGCCCAGCCGCCGATGCCCGGCACCAGCACCACCGCGATCAGGCCGGCCGCCACCAGCTGACGCCGGATCGAGGCGCGCAGGTCGTAAGCGTCCGCCCCCGGCGCGAGGTTGGTCGGCGCGAATCGTGCGGCGACGCGGCGTCGGACGTCGATCGCGACGCGGCTTAACTTTGCGTCCGCGCGCGCGATCAGTGCCGCCGCCCGCGGCGGGGCACGTCGGGGCGCTGCCGCGGTCATGTGGGGAGGATCGTCGTTCAAGTCTTGAGACCCGCTCGCCATCATGCGCTCTCCCGGAGGACCGGCGCGGGAGCCGGGCGCAGCACGCGCTTGAGCACCTCGTCCTTGGTCCCGAAGGCCTGCACCCGGCCCTCGTGCATCATCAGCACGTGATCGACCGCCGCGAGCGCGCTCGGGCGGTGCGCGACCACCACGCAGATTCCTCCGCGTCCCCGCACCCGCAGGATCGCCTGCGTCAGGGCGTTCTCACCCTCCGCGTCGAGGTTGGCGTTGGGCTCGTCCAGCACCACCAGGAACGGATCGCCGTAGAGCGCCCGGGCCAGGCCGATGCGCTGGCGCTGGCCGGCCGACAGGCCCGCGCCGCTCTCGCCCAACATCGTGTCGTAGCCCTGCGGCAGGTTCAGGATCAGGTCGTGCGCGCCCGCCGCCTGTGCGGCCTCCACAATCGCCTCGGCGGGGGCGCCCGGCAGGAACCGGCTGATGTTCTCCGCGATCGTGCCGGCGAACAGCTCCGTCTCCTGCGGCAGGTAGCCGATCTGCGCCCCGAGATGCTCGGGCGCCCATTGTCCCAGATCAGCCCCGTCGAGTCGCACCCGGCCGTGGAGCGGCGTCCAGATCCGCACCAGCGCCCGCACGAGGCTCGACTTGCCCGCGGCCGAGGGACCGATCACCCCCATCCCCTGGCCCGCCCGCAGCTGGAAGCTCACATCGTGCACCGTCGCCCGGCTCGCGCCCGGCGGCACCACGTGAACGCCCTCCACGCTCAAGCTGAGCTTCGCCTCCGGCAGGGCGAGCGGGACGCGGGCCGGCGGGTGGCGCTCCAGCGCTTCGGCCAGACGCTGCCAGCTCTGACGCGCGGCCACGAAGACGCGCCAGTTCGCGATCGCCAATTCGGCCGGCGCAAGCGCGCGCGCCACCAGGATCGAGGCAGCGATGATGATGCCGCCGCTGGCTTGGTTGTTGATCACCAGATACGCGCCCAGCGCCAGCACACCCGATTGCAGCGCCATGCGGCAGGCCTTCGAGACCGCCCCCAGTCCCCCGGCGATATCAGAGGCGCGCTGCTGCGCCTGGGCGTGATCGCGGTTGACCGCCGCCCAGCGCCGGGACAGCCGGCTCTCCAGGCCGAGGGCCGCCACGGTCTCGGCGTTGCGCCGGGTGGCCTCCGACAAGGCCAGCCGACGTCCCGCATGGGCGGTCGCGCTGCGCGCGGGCGACCGCGTGGCCAGCTCGGCGGCGAGCGTCAGGCTCGTCAGCAGCATCGCGCCGCCGATCGCGGCCACTCCGATCAGCGGATGGAACAGGAAGCATACCACGACGTAGACGGGCAGCCACGGCAGGTCGAACAGGGCTGCGGGCCCAGATCCGGCCAGGAAGGCGCGCACTTGCTCGAGATCGCGCAGGGGCTGACCGGCCTGATCCGGCTTCGCGCCGCGGAGGGGCGCCTGGACGCTGAGGCTGAAGACCCGCGGGCCGATCTCGGCGTCCAGCACCGCACCGATACGGGCGAGGGTGCGGGCACGCAACGCCTCCAGCGTGCTCTGGGCGGCGTACAGGACCAGGGCGAGCACGCACAGGCCGATCAGGGTCGGGATCGACCGGCTCGGAATGACCCGGTCATAGACCTCCAGCATGAAGAACGAGCCGGTCAGCGTGAGGAGGTTCGCGAGCGCGCTGATGCCGGCCACGCCGATGAAGGCACCGGCGCTCTGCCGAAGCACGGTCGACAGCTCACCCGATTGTCCGACCTGGCGCATGCGTTCGCCCCCTCGACATAGGCCGGCCCCGGCGAGAGGGACTTGGCACGGTCCGTGCTGATGTCACCCAAGGCTCCACCGAGCCAATGCGGCGATCAGATCCAATTGCAACGCTGAGAGGTCGATGTCAATTGAGCAGGTAATAATTCAATTTATTGACGCCAAGCCACAACATTATAGACGCAGCCTAACGACCAAAAGCTTGTAGATAACGCCAAAATACAATGCGGCGCAGGACGGCACCGCTCAATGTGTCGACTGCGAGGGTGATCGCTGATCCGGATCTTGTTCAGGGCTGCCGATTGACCACCGCGGCGGAGCGCGCCGAGTTCGCCCTGTGCCGCCCCTCACGCCATGTGGAACCCGTTGCTGCCATGATGCGTCTCAAGGGAAAAGACCAGGCTGGCCTCGGCTGATGTGAGACCGGCCGCATTGGTCTCGTAGACCGTGACCGTATGCTGGCCGTCGGCGCTGCCGTCGGTGGCCAGGACTGGGGCCGTCGTGGCGAATGCGCCGGTGTCGAGCTTGTAGTGCAGCGTATCGCCGCTCACAGATGGCGCATAGGTGATCAGGCCGTCGCTGGAGACATGTGTTCCGCCTGTTCCGGTGTCGTGCGTGAGCGTGACATTTGGAGCGGCTGGTGCTGCAGCGGCTGCGTCCGTCTTCATGACGGCGCTCGTGGCGCTTCCGGACGCACCGC
>NZ_JALNUM010000184.1:0-7834 GCF_026540795.1 Methylobacterium sp. GC_Met_2 | reverse complement strand
GACCGCCGACGGCGCGATCGTCGACGGCGAGCCGGCGCAGCTGCAGCAGGTGATCCACAACCTGATCCGCAACGCCATCCAGGCCTCCGAGCCGGGCGCAGCGGTCGACGTGCAGCTCGAACGCCTCCGATTACCGGGGCGGCGGGTTCTCTCCCACGGCGAGCTGCCGTCCGGCGCTTACGTGTGCATCCGGGTGTCCGATACGGGGCGCGGGATGGACGAGGCCACGCGCGCCCGGATCTTCGAGCCGTTCTTCACCACCCGTCCGGCCGGGACCGGCCTCGGGCTCGCCACAGCCTTCGAGTTCGTCCAGGAACAGGCCGGCGCGTTCGACGTCCGGAGTGCGCCGGGCGTCGGCAGCACGTTCGCGGTGTGGCTGCCCGCACTCCCCGAAGCCGAGCCTGGCGTCTCTGCCGCCGGCGGCACCGTGATGATCGTCGGGGCCGCCCGCTCCGCTCTGCAGGATGATGAGGAGATCCTCGCGGCCCTGGGTTACGAGCCGATCGGCTACACCGACCCGGACGCGGCGCTGACCGCTTTACGGGCGGAGCCGGGGCGCTTCGACCTGCTGATCGTCGAGAACCAGCCGGCAGGTTCCCTCGGTCTCGCGTTCGCCCGTCGCGCCGCGCGGATCGTGGACCGTCCCATCGTGCTCTCGCTCTCGGCCACCGACACGGTGCGACCGGAAGTTCTCTCGGCAATCCCGATCGTCGATGTCGCGCACCGGCCCTGGCGTTCGAACGCGCTCGCGCTCACGCTGCGGCGCCACCTGGGATCGGAAGCCCGGAGCGCGCAGCCCCGGCGCAGGGTCGCCGCGGAACGGGCGGCGGCGCAGTAGCCCGTCATCACGAGGCCCCCGACATGCAGCAGTCGCGTCGGACCCTGCGTGAACCATCGGCGGATCGGGATTCATACACGCTCGGAGCTCTATCGGCGCCCCGTGGTTGAAGGTTTCGCTTCCCAGCCGCACAAGGTTGCGCATCGCTCGTACCGCGACGTGTGCCGGGGACCCGCATGACCGACGATTCTATCGCCATTCCCGAGCGCAAGCGCGGCGCGGGGGCGAAGATCGTCTACGACCTGCTGCGCGACGAGATCCTGAACCTCAAGCTCGCGCCGGGCAGCCCCATCGACGAGGTGCAGCTCGGTGAGCGGTTCAGCATGTCGCGCACCCCGATCCGTGAGGCGTTGGTGCGGCTTGCCGAAGAGGGCCTCGTCAGCACTCTGCCGAACCGCTCCACCATGGTTGCGCAGATCGATTTCCTCAACCTGCGCAATTACTTCGACGCGCTGTCTCTGATGTACCGGGTGACGACCCGGCTTGCCGCACAGCATCACCGTCCGGCCGACTTGCGCGGGATCCGTGCCGTGCAGGCCGATTATGCCACGGCGGTGCAGTCGCAGGACGCCCTTGCGATGATCGCCATCAACGCCGCGTTTCACATTGCCATCGCCGAGGCGGCCCGGAATCCGTACTTCACCGGCCTGTCAAAGCGCCTGCTCGGCGAAGGGCGGCGCATCCTGCGCCTCTACTACGAGTCCTATGACGACCAGTTGCCGATGCATCTCGTCGTTGAGCACGAGGAGCTGATCCAGGCCATCGCCGACCGGGACATCGAGGCCGCCGACCGACTGGCCAAGGCCCATGCGGAGCAGATCGCCCAGCAGGTGCAGACGCTGCTGACGCGCGCGGGGGATACCAGCATCGTACTGTGAAACCGCCCCGCGTTTCTTGTCGACAAATAAAATGCAAGATGGCATAGGTGGCCTCTCCGGTCGGCGGGGCCCTCGCGCTCACGCTTCTTCCGAGTGACCGGCTCTTGGAGTTCGCGATGAAGGCCCCGATCTTTTCCGGCGTGATCCCTGCGCTGATGACCCCCTGCAAGGCGGATCGCAGCCCCGACTTCGACGCCCTCGTCCGCATGGGCCAGAGCCTCATCGCCGCCGGCATGTCGGCGGTGGTCTATTGCGGCTCGATGGGCGATTGGCCCCTTCTGACCGACGATCAGCGCATGGAAGGCGTGGCGCGCCTCGCCGCGTCGGGCGTGCCCGTCATCGTCGGCACCGGCGCGGTCAACACGGCCGTGGCCGTCGCCCACGCCGCCCATGCCGAGACGGTCGGTGCCAAAGGGCTGATGGTGAGCCCGCGGGTTCTGTCGCGCGGCTCCTCGCCCGCGGCGCAGCAGGCTCACTTCAAGGCGATCCTCGCCGCGGCGCCGGGCCTGCCGGCGGTGATCTACAACAGCCCGTATTACGGCTTCGCCACCCGGGCGGACCTGTTCTTCGCGTTGCGCGCGGACCATCCGAACCTCGTCGGGTTCAAGGAGTTCGGCGGACCTGCGGACCTGCGCTATGCCGCGGAGACGATCACCAGCCGCGACGACGACGTGTCGCTGATGATCGGCGTCGATACGGCGGTGTTCCACGGCTACGTCAATTGCGGCGCGACGGGCGCCATCACCGGCATCGGCAACGTCCTGCCGCGGGAGGTGCTGCACCTCTGCGCCCTCGCCGAGGCGGCGGCCCAAGGTGACGTGACGGCCCGCCGACGGGCGCTCGAGCTCGAAGCGGCGCTCGCGGTCCTGTCCTCGTTCGACGAGGGGCCGGACCTCGTCCTCTACTTCAAGCACATGATGGTGCTGAAGGGTCACGCGGAGTACCGCCTCCACTTCAACGAGACCGATACGCTCAGCGAGAGCCAGCGCGGCTACGTCGAGGCGCAGTTGCGCCTGTTCGAGGTTTGGTACTCGGCCTGGAGCCGGGAGACGGCCGCCTAGCCCCCCGAACATCCCGACCTTCGGACCCAAGCGTGTCGTCCGCCGAACGGGTGCCCGCTTTCGGTGCCGGAAGACGTGCCAAGGCCGCAGCCGTCGCGTCATGGGGAGCGGCGGCTGTTTTCGTCCATACGCCTCAATCCCCCGCTCACCGGCATCGGCCGGGAGTCGTTCGAGGAGCGCGACTTCGGTGCCGCTCACAACGATGCCGGTGCGTTCGGCCTCGGCGCGCGCCCGCAAGCGGCGCTCGGAGGGCAAGAGCGCCCCCTCGTCGAGGATGGCCTCGAAAAGGCGTTCGGCCCGGGTGAACGGATCCCCCGACCGATGCTCGGCAAACGCATCGGGCGAGAAGGCCAGAATCTGCGCGCCATGCCTGGGCGAGAGGGCCGTCGTGCCAAGATGCGCCAGAGTCTCGGGACTGATGAGGTCGCCGATCATGATCCCGGCGAGCACTTCGATCATGGTGCTGATCGCCGAACCCTTGTGCCCGCCGAAGGGCAGCATCGCCCCGGCGAGGGCCTCCTCCGGCACCGTGGTCGGCGCGCCGGCGGCGTCGTGCGCCCATCCCTCCGGCAGCGTCTCGCCCGCGCGCCGCCGGAGCTCGATCTCCCCCCGGGCCGCGACGGACGTGGCGAAATCGAACACGTAGGGCAGGCCGCCAGGGCGCGGCCATCCGAACGCTAGGGGATTCGTGCCGAGCAGCGCCGTGCCCCCCCGGCCGGAGCCACGCTGGCATAGCTCGGGCACAGCGCGAGACCGGCCAGGCCGCAGGCCGCCACCGCCTCGACCTCGGGCGACAGAACCGCGAAATGCGTACAGTCGTTGATCACCAGCGCGGCAAGGCCCCAGGCGCGAGCCCGCTCGGCCAGGAGCGGTAGACCCAACGCGAAGGCGGGATTGGACAAGCCCCCGCGGGCATCGACCCTGACGATCGCCGTACCGTCATCCGCACAGACCTCCGGCAGCGCATCCCCGCTTACCTTTCCGGCGCGCAGCGTGCGCAGCACGCCCTCGATTCGGTAGAGCCCGTGGGATTTGCAGGCGTCCCGCTCCGCCGTAGCGATGACGCCCGCGATGGCCTCCGCCTGAACGGCATTCAGTCCGCAAGCCCGGAAGATCGCCCCGATTCGCCGGGCCAAGGCTTCGGTTGTGAAGATGGCACCGTCGGTCATGAGTTCGAGCCTCGTTTGAGCAACCGCATCTCGAACAAGGTGTCTGCGAAGGAAAAATCAGAACTTCAGGTTGATAAAACTGTCGTTGCACACTTTATGTATTTTTGTTCTATGAGGGGACACAACACGATACGGCCGAGCGAGCGAGCTTGAAGTGACACGGGAGATGACACAAGATTAAGTTCCCTCATTCCGACCCTGCTGGCCACTGCATTGCTCGTTATCCCAGCTCAGGCCGACAAACTTGATGACATTATTGCCTCCGGCAAACTGCGATGCGCATTTGTTATCGATTTAAAGCCGATGAATTCGCGCAATTCGTAAAACAAGCCAATCAGATTTGATATCGATTATTGTAATGATCTCGCAAAATCCCTCAACGTGAGGAAGGATTCCGCCCTGGTCCTGTGGCTCGGCCTGATCGAATTGCTGGGCGCCTCGCAGATCCTGGTCACCCGCCTCCAGGAGCCAATGCTGATCCTGATGATCTGCGGCGGGATCTACTTCGTCCTATCCTTCCCCATCGCCCGGCTCGGCGGCCTCCTCGAAAAGCGCTGGTCTCCCCGATGATCGAAATTCAGAACGTCCGCAAATCCTTCGGTTCCCTGGAGGTCCTGAAGGGGATCGACCTCACCGTCCACAAGGGTGAGGTCGTGACGATCATCGGCGGCTCGGGATCGGGCAAGTCGACCCTCCTCACCTGCATCAACGGACTGGAGCCGATCGCGTCCGGCCGGATCGTGGTCGACGGCATCAATGTTCACGGCAAGGACACCAATCTCGACGCCCTGCGCTCCAAGATCGGTATCGTGTTCCAGCAGTGGAATGCGTTTCCGCATAACACGGTGCTGGAGAACGTGATGCTGGCGCCGCGCAAGGTCCTTGGGCTTGCCGACAAGCTCACTGTCTACCCGACCCGGTTGTCGGGCGGCCAGCAGCAGCGCATGGCCATCGCCCGCGCCCTGGCGATGTCGCCGGCATACATGCTGTTCGATGAGGCGACCTCGGCCCTCGACCCGATGCTGGTCGGGGAAGTGCTCGACACGCTGCGGATGCTCGCCTCCCAGGGGATGACGATGATCTGCGTCACTCACGAGATGAAGTTCGCCCGGGAGGTGTCCGATCGGGTCGCCTTCTTCCACCGGGCGGTGATGGCTGCGATCGCTCCGCCGGACGCGCTGTTCGGCGCGCCGCGGGAGCCGGAGACCCGCGCCTTTCTCGCGACGGCCTACTGAGATGGGCATGGCGTCACAGGATGGGAGCGTCGTTGTGATCGGCGCGGGGGTCATCGGCCTCTCGGCCGGGCTGGCGCTCCAGGCGCGGGGGCTTCCGGTGATGGTGTTGGACCGGGAGGGACCGGCAGCCGGCGCCTCGGCCGGCAATGCCGGCGCCTTCGCCTTCTCCGACATCCTGCCCCTGGCCTCGCCCGGCATCCTGCGCAAGGCGCCGGGCTGGCTCGTGGACCCGCTCGGCCCGCTGAGCGTGCCGCCGGCCTACGCGCCTCGCCTCCTGCCGTGGATGCTCCGCTTCGGCCGGGCCTGCGCGCCAGGGCGTGTCGCGGCCTCGACGGAAGCCCAAACCGCCCTGATGAATCTCTCGAAGGCAGAGCTCGAGCCGTTCCTCGCCTTGAGCGGCACGGCCGCGATGCTGCGCCGGGAGGGCAATCTCCAAGTCTACGAAAGCGAGGCCGAGTTCGCAGCCTCGCTTCCGGGCTGGGAAGCGCGGGCCCGGCACGGCATCGCGTTCGATCACCTGAAATCGGAAGAGATGGCCGCGCTTCAGCCCGGCATCGCCCCGCGGTTCGTCCGTGGCACCTTCACGCCGGACTGGCACGCGATCTCCGACCCGAAGGACTACACCGTCGCCCTCGCCGACCGGCTGCGGGCGGGCGGCGGGACGATCGCGCGGGCCGCGGTGACCGGGCTGCGCCCCGAGGGCGAGGCGGTCGTCATCGAGACCGAGACCGGGCCGCACCGGGCCACCTCGGTCGTGCTCGCGGCGGGTGCCTTCTCGCATCGCATCACCCGGACGCTGGGCGAGCGGATCCCCCTCGAGACCGAGCGCGGCTACAACACCACCCTGCCCGCCGGCGCCCTGGACCTGCGCACCCAGATCACCTTTGGCGGTCATGGCTTCGTCGTTACCCGCCTGACGGACGGCATCCGCGTCGGTGGCGCGGTCGAGTTCGGCGGGTTGGAGCGACCGCCGAATTTCCGCCGGGCCGGGGCGATGCTGGCCAAGGCGCGTACCTTCCTGCCCGGCCTGAAACCCGAAGGCGGGCGCCCGTGGATGGGGTTCCGCCCCTCCCTGCCCGACAGCCTGCCGGTCATCGGCCCGGCGCGGGCGACACCCCGCGTTGTCTACGCCTTCGGCCACGGTCATCTCGGGCTTACCCAATCGGCGGGCACGGCCCGTCTCGTGGCCGACCTGCTGACCGGCCGATCACCCCCCATCGACATCGCCCCGTTCTCGCCACGCCGCTTCTGACCGAGACTCGCCCATGGCCAACCACACGTTCTCCTGCCTCGACGGGCATACCTGCGGGAACCCGGTTCGCCTCGTGACGGGGGGCGGCCCGCGCCTCGACGGGGCGACGATGCTGGAGCGGCGCGCCCACTTCCTGCGCGCCTACGACTGGGTGCGCACCGGCCTGATGTTCGAGCCCCGCGGACACGACCTGATGTCGGGCTCGATCCTCTACCCGCCGACCCGGGCCGATTGCGACGTCGCCGTCCTGTTCATCGAGACGTCGGGCTGCCTGCCGATGTGTGGCCACGGAACGATCGGCACCGTGACCATGGCGATCGAGAACGGGCTGGTCACGCCCCGCCTGACCGGCCGCCTGTCCCTCGATACTCCCGCGGGCAAGGTGGAGATCACCTACCGCCAGGAGGGGCGCTTCGTGGAGGAAGTCCGCCTGACCAACGTACCGGGCTTCCTGTTCGCCGAAGGGCTGACCGCCGAGGTGGAGGGGCTCGGCGAGATCGTGGTCGATGTCGCCTATGGCGGCAACTTCTACGCAATCGTCGAGCCGCAGCGGAACTTCCGGGATCTTGCCGACCACACGGCCGGACAGCTGGTCGGATGGTCTCCGAAGCTGCGCGCCGCCCTCAACGCCAAGTACACGTTCGTGCATCCGGAGCACCCGGAGATCCGCGGCCTGAGCCACATCCTCTGGACGGGCGCCCCCCGGGATCCGCAGGCCCATGGCCGCAACGCCGTCTTCTACGGCGACAGGGCAATCGACCGTAGCCCCTGCGGGACGGGAACCTCCGCGCGGATGGCGCAGCTCACCGCCAAGGGGAAACTCGCCGTGGGCGACGATTTCGTGCACGAGTCGATCATCGGTTCGCTGTTCAAGGGGCGGGTCGAAGCGGCGGCCACAGTGGCGGACCGTTCCGCCATCGTCCCCTCGATCGCCGGCTGGGCGCGGCAGACCGGCATCAACACGATCTTCATCGACGACCGCGATCCCTTCGCGCACGGTTTCGTCGTGACCTGAACACGGGCCGCAGGCCTCGCCGGACTCCCGGCGGCCCCCTGCGCCGTGTCGCTGAGAGCGTCGGTTCGAACGACAACGGCGCAGCAACCCGAAGGGTCACTGCGCCGCTGGATCGGGCTGCCGAGGGGGCACTGCAGCCCACGACAAGGCTATGTGCGATCGGATGTTTTGGACGGTGCGCTGGAGCACAGACCGGATCAAACTGCCCGCCGAGCGATAGGCTCGACGGCGCCTTGCTCCACGATAAAGAAACACCCCGGGAGCGGAGGCTCCCAGGGTGTCGCTGACTGCGCGGCCTGTGTGATCGGGCTGGACATGCGAAGGGCAACCAATCAGCTGCTCTTCGACGGCGGCGAGCGGTGGGGAGGACCAACTGCCCCTCGCCC
>NZ_JALNUM010000183.1:0-7919 GCF_026540795.1 Methylobacterium sp. GC_Met_2 | reverse complement strand
CTGCCGGCGCGCCTCGCCCGCGCCGAGGCGCAGGGCCCCGCCGAGGGCGCGGGTGCCCTCGCGCCGAAGCCCGGGACGCGGGTGGCCGCCTTCCTGGAGATCCACCCGGACGGCACCATCAGGCTGCTCAGCCCCTTCGTGGAGGGCGGCCAGGGCATCGCCACCGGCATGGCACAGATCGTCGGCGAGGAGCTCGACGTGCCGCCCGCCCGCTTCGTCGTGGAATGCGCGCCGCCCGGACCCGACTATGCCGTCGTGAACGGGATCCGCATGACCGGCGGCAGCTTCTCGACCCGGTCGAGTTACGAGACCATGCGCCGCCTCGGCGCGACCGCCCGCGACCTGATGATCCGCGCGGCGGCGGCCAAGCTCAAGGTGCAGGACGGCGACCTCACCACCCGCGACGGGGTCGTGCTGCACGCGGCTACGAACCGCTCTCTCGCTTACGGCGACCTCGCGGCCGACGCCCTGAAGCTGAAGCCGAACGAGTCCGTCCCCCTGCGCGATCCGGCGACGTTCCGCTACATCCGCCAGCCCGTTCCCCGACTCGACGTGCGCGACAAGTCCACGGGCCGGGCGATCTACGCCATCGACCAGAAGGTCGACGGCATGTTGTACGCCGCCGTGCAGCACGCGCCACGCCTCGGCACGGAGCCGACGACCCTCGCCAACGAGGCCGAGGCGAAGGCGATGCCGGGCGTCCATTCGGTCCATCGCCTGCCGGGCGCAGTGGCGGTCGCCGCCGACAGCTGGTGGCGGGCGCGCAAGGCCGTCGAGGCGCTGACGGTCGAATGGTCGGCGGGCAAGCCCAGCGGCATCGACACGGTCGCGGCGGATTTCTCGTCCGAGGCGATGCTCGCGGCCCTCAAGGCCTCGGCCGAACCGGGCCATGTGGCCGAGGAGGAGGGCGATGTCGCCGCCGCCTTCGCCAAGGCCGCCAAGGTGGTGGAGGCCGATTACGAGGCCCCCTACCTCGCCCACGGGCAACTGGAACCGCCCTCGGCCATCGCGCGCTTCGACAGCGACGGCACCCTCGACGTCTGGCTTCCGAACCAGATGCCGGAGGTGTTCCAGGCGGTCTCGGCGAAGGTGGCCGGGCTGCAGCCGGCCCAGGTGCGCATCCACTCGCCGATGCTCGGCGGCTTCTTCGGCCGCCATTTCACCTACGATGCGGGCAACCCCTTCCCGCAGGCGATCCTGCTCGCCAAGGCCACCGGCCGCCCCGTGAAGGTGCTGTGGTCGCGGGAGGAGGAGTTCGCCCGCGACGCCGTGCGCCCGCTGAGCTTCAGCCGCTTCCGCGCCGCCCTCGATCGGGCGGGGCAGCCGACGGCGATCGAGGTGCGGACGGTGGGGGAAGGCCCGATCGGCCGCTACTTCAGCATGATGATGCAGACCCCCGTCGACCCTTCCGCGGTCGAGGGCATCGTCGAAAAGCCCTACGCGGTGCCCAACAGGCGCATGACCTTCACGAAGGTCGCCCACCCGGTGAACATCGCCTTTTGGCGCTCCGTCGGCCACTCGATGAACGATGCGTTCTACGAGAGCTTCCTCGACGAGATCGCCCAGGCCGGCGGGCAGGACCCGTTCGCGCTGCGCATGGCGCTCCTCGAGGGCAGCGCCCGGCACCGCACGCTGCTCTCGGCGGTGGCGGAGCTGTCCGGTGGCTGGCAGCGCGGGCCCTACCGCACGGACGACGGACTGCGCGCCCGGGGCATCGCCATGGCCTCGCCCTTCGGATCGGAGACCGCGACCATCGCCGAGGTCTCGGTGGAGGGTGGCGAGGCCCAGGTCCACAACCTCTGGATCGCGTTCGACCCCGGCAGCATCGTGAACCCGGCCATCGTCAAGGCGCAGGTGGAGTCGGCGGCCGCGCTCGGCCTGTCCTCGGTCCTGTTCGAGCAGATCGTCTACCGCGACGGCGTGCGACAATCGCGGAACTACGACACCTATCCGATCCTGCGCCGCGAGCACATGCCGAAGGTCCACGTCCGCATCGTCGAGAGCGGCGCGCCGATGGGCGGTGTCGGCGAGCCGGGCCTTCCGGGCGTGCCGCCCGCGGTTCTCAACGCCATCGCGGCGCTCACCGGCCAGCGGATCCGCGCGCTCCCGGTGGCCAACGCGAAACTCTCGGCCGCCTGACGCGGGATCCGCCAGGGCAGAGCGCACAGGTACGGCGCTCGTAGCGGGCGCCCCCCTGAGCACCGACGTGGGCAAGATCGTGACGACCCCGTCGATGCCCGAGACCGCCCACGGGCAAACCTTCGAGACAGGCCGGCTGATCTCGACCCGAACCCGTCCCGCCGGATGCCGGCCATCCGATACGGTCCCTTTGACAGTACTGGCTTGAGGGGGCCTGCGTGAAGGACGAAGGATCGATGCTGCAGGTCGTCGCGGAAGAGCAAGGCACGCCGGCCTCCGAAGCCACCCTGACCGCCCATCGCCCGCCGGAGCGACCGAAGGGTCCGGGCGGCTGGCGGCAGGTCGAGGCTCTGCCCGTCGGCCTGTTCGCGGCGGTGATGGGCCTGACCGGCCTGAGCATCGCCTGGACGCTTGCGCACGTCCGGTACGGCGTCCCCCTCTGGCTCGGCAGGGCCATTGGGCTGATCGCCTGCGCCGCCTTCGTCACCGTGGCGACGGGCTACGCCGTCAAGGCCGTCATCGCCGCCCCAGCGGTGCGGGCCGAGTTCAGCCATCCCATCGCCGGCAACCTGTTCGGCACGCCACTGATCAGCCTGCTCCTCCTGCCGATCCCCCTGGCGCCCCTGAGCCTCACCCTCGCGCGCGTGCTCTGGATCGCCGGCGCCCTCGGCATGACTGTGTTCGCGTGGTGGGTCGTGACTCGATGGCTCAGCGACCGGCAGCAGGCCGCGCATGCGACGCCGGCCTGGATCGTGCCGGTGGTCGGCCTCCTCGACGTGCCTCTTGCCGTTCCGGTGCTCAGCCTGCCGCCGATGCAGGGCGTGATGGTCTTCGCGCTGGCCGTGGGGCTGTTCTTCGCCGTGCCCCTGACCACGATGATCCTGTCGCGCCTGCTCTTCGAGACGCCGCTCCCCGCCGCCCTGCAGCCGTCGCTCCTGATCCTCGTCGCGCCCACTGCCGTCGGCTGCTCGGCTTATCTCGCGACGACGGGCACGGTGGATCTCTTCGCGGTGGCCCTGTTGTCGATCGCGCTGTTCCTCCTCGCCGTGCTTCTGCCGAAGCTCGCCCGGCTCGGTTGGAGCTGTCCGTTCCGCGTATCGTGGTGGGGCGTGAGCTTCCCCCTCGCCGCCGCGGCGGTCGCAGCCCTGCGGATCGCGACGGCGCAGCCGGGGCTGGGGATCGACAGCCTCGCCCTCGCCCTGCTGACGCTCGCAACGGCGGTGATCGCATGGCTGCTCGCCCGGACCCTGCTCGGCGTCATTCGAGGGGAATTGCGCACGCTGGCGCAGTGATAGGCTACGGCCACAGGCCGTCCTTGACCCACGATGAAGGATCTTAACGTTAGTTCGTCGCCACCTACGACACGCTACGCGCCTCGAATTCGCGAAGGTTCTCCAAGAGATAGAGCGTCGAGCGGCCCCAGCGGAACAGTCGCATGAGCAGAACGCATCGATACGATGGGCTTGCGCCAGCACCATGACCTAACTCGTCGCGCCGCGCGGTCGAGCTTCGCCGTCGACGCGGTCTAGCGGAAGATCCCCATAACCTCATTGCCGGCCCGTTCGGCGAGAGCGCGTAGAATTGGTCGGTCGCAGATACCCGTCAGTCTCCTCACCCTCGACTTGTTGGAACATCCAGGCCTGCACGGACAGGCGAGCGCCGAACAGAACAAGGGCGAGGACCGCAACGCGCTCGCCTGGGGGGCTGCTTCCATCGGCTGGGGCACCTGCGGGATTGCAACGCAACGAGCTGTCAGCATTGCGCCAACGGCTTGGCTGCAGCTCCGGGCCTTGCCGCTGCGGGAGGTGAGGGGACGCCTGCGCCCGCTGTTCACACAGGAACGGGTCGCGGTCTCGGCCGGGGCATTCCTGGATGGGTTGCTCGGGCCAGAGCGGCGCAAGACGGGCTGAATGCGGGCGGAAGCCGCGGGGGATCCCAGCCCCTGGCGTCAGCAGGCGGTGCTCGGTCGTGGACGTTGGGACGCCGACGCCTTGCGCGACGTGGTGCGGGACTATGCCTTGGAGACCCTGGCCGACCCGGATGCAGTTCTGGTTCTCGACGATCCTTCGACGAACTCAGGATGAGTCCGGCTTCCTCAAGCAGGGCAAGGCCTCGTGCGGCGTGCATCAGCAGTACACCGGCTCGGCCGGCAAGATCACCAACTGTCAGATCGGCGTGTTTACGGCCTACGCCTCGCGGCTCGGTCATGCCTTCATCGATCGGGCCTTGCACCGGCCTGAGACCCGGACCTCGGATCCAGCCAGATTGGCCGCCCATGTGCCGGAGGGGACGACCTTTCCAACCAAACCGAGCTTGGCGCTTGCGATGATCGAGCGCGCAATCGCTGCCCGCGTGCCGTCCTCCGAGGCGGCGGCCGACCTCGAGTACGGGGTCGGCGACATCGAGATGGCGCTGCGTCGAGCGGGCAAGGGCTACGTGCTCGGTGTCAAGACCGATCACAGGTTCAACGCCTGGGTCCGCAAGCCGCCGGTGGCCGGCACCGCCGAGACAATCGCGAACGGCCTCGTGCCGTCGGCCTGGGCGCGCCCGTCGGCGGACGATGGGATGAAGGGCGCACGGCTGTACGATGGGGCCTCTTGCGAACTGGCCGACCTCGAAGGCGCCGACGACGATCAGACTGGCCTGTGGACGCGGGGGCTCCTCTTCCGCCGCAGCCTGAACGATGGCGAGCGGGTGTACGTCACCACGTGGTGCCCGCCGGCTCACCGATCGCGACTCTTGGGGCGGTCGAGGGCCAGCGTTGGGCGATCGAGGACGCGTTCGAGACGGCCAAGACCGAACTCGGGCTTGCTCACAACGAAACCGGTCCTGGCACGGCTGGCACCCGCACGCCAGCCTGGTCATGATGGCCTTCGCCTTGCTGGCGATGATCCGCCATAACGCCAACGCGCCGCCCCCGAAAAGCCGGACCCGGCCGAGACCGCGCGTTCCCTGCTCCACTGGTCGGTCCAGGAGATCCGTCGCTTTGCCGTGCGGCTGGCGCAGCGGCGCATTCGGCCCGCCAAGCGCATCTCGAACGCCGCGCCTCAGACGCCAGAGGGCGTCGACGCCGTAAACCCAGCCCAACAACCCGCGCCCGAAAAGACCCGAAAATGCGTCAGAGCACTAGCTGTTTGGTTTTGCATCGATTTTTCCAGACTCGGCTTACGCCTCCGTCTGGATCGATGCACTAGATGTTTGGTCCTGGCATTTGGTGGAGCGGGTTTGACCTGAAGCGACCGGGCTCTGCGGACCATGCTTTGCAGATGGCCTCGTAGGGCGTGAGACCCCGCAGGGTCTTCAGGCGGCGTGCGAAGTTGTAGGCGCTGACGAAGTCGTCCAGGTGAGCGCGGAGCTGCTCGTGGCTGTCGTAGTGGTAGCGCTTGACCGTCGCGTCCTTGATCGTGCGGTTCATTCGCTCGACCTGACCGTTCGTCCAGGGATGACGCGGCTTTGTCAGCCGATGGTCGATGTCGTTGCGAGCGCAGGCGGACTCGAAGCTGTGGGCTCGGAATGTCTCACCGGCTGCGATCGCCTCATTGATGATGGAAGCAGCTGAGGCGACGTTGCCGGGCGTGGTGAAATGGGTGCCATTGTCAGTGAGCACCGTGTGCACCTTGTAGGGCACCGCCTCGATGAGATGGCGGAGGAAGTCACCCGCAACCCGCCGGGTCGCCTTCTCGTGCAGCTCGACGAAGGCGAACTTGGTCGTGCGGTCGATGGCGACGAGTAGGTAGAGCCGCCCTTCCGCCGTGTGGACCTCAGCCAGATCGATGTGGAAATAGCCGAGCGGATAGGCCTTGAAGCGCGAGCGCTTGGGCTTGTCGGCGTCGACCTCTGACAATCGGCTGATCCCGTGGCGCTGCAGGCAGCGATGCAGCGACGAGCGGGTCAGGTGCGGGATCGTGGCTTGGAGCGCGTAGAGGCAGTCGTCGAGCGGCAGGAGCGTGTGACGACGAAAAGCGACCACCACCGCCTCGTCCTCGGGTGACAGCACCGTGGAATGCGGATCCTTCGGCCCCGTGCGCTGGTCGGCGACCGAGGTCCGCTTCTTCCACTTGGCAACTGTCTTCGGGTTGATCCCGTAGCGCTTCGAGAGTGCCCTCAGGCTCGCTTGACTATGCTGGATCGCTCGACGGATCGCCTCCGTCGTTGTGGCGCTGCCGTGAAGAACCTTGCCCATAGCGCGTCCCTCCACTCCAACGTGAAGAGTGCACCATCAAACCCTGGGATCAAACATCTAGAGCGCTCAAAATTTCGATCAGTGGCGATCAGTCCGAAATATAAGCCAATGTTTCTCCGAACGAAACACATATTATCAAAGTTAGGGCGGATTGTGATGAAGTTACATCGCGGTCAGATGTATATATACCGCACATGTGCTTTGAGAACGGCGATAATCGGCAGTTGGGGCTAGCGATAAAAAGAATCCGAATGTTCAACTGACAATGCGATTTAATTTTTCATACACTTTAATGTTTGAATAAGCAATTTTCATGGTCGATCGAGGAGTAGTTGTGAACCGTTCGTATTGTAGGTTGATCCGGTGCGGGCGATTGTGATGACAGTTATGTCGATTTTGTGCTGGCCGGTTCCAACTATGGCAGGTCTGGAAGGCATTGAGTAAACGCAGCCTGACCTGAGCGGCCGGCATCTCTCGGTGCAATAAAGCCTACCCGTTCTATGGGGCTATGGTCTTCCCCATCACCGGTGGCCGTCATCCGCCTCAGCGTCACGTGCCGTACATGACCCCGGCTGCGGTGCTTGGCGATCCGGGAGTGAGGTTACCCCGTATTTGTGCACGGTTAGAGGGCTTGGCTGAACAGGGCCCAGGTAAAAACGGTCCGGCTGAATCTCTCGTTTGTAGTCGACGGGCGAGCGATATCGGAGCGCCGACTGCCGGCTCAGCGGATTGTAGAAGCCCTCGATGCAGCTGAAACAGGCTCTTCCAACCTCGGCCTGTGAGAGGAAGCGGCGGCGGGCCGGCAACTCATTTTTGAGGGTGGAGAGGAAGCTTTCTGCCACGGCGTTGTCGTAAGCGTCGCCGACCGAGCCCATTGAGGGTCGCACGCCGGCCTCGTGGCAGCGGCCAGCGACGCGTATCGCGATTCCCGGTCCGATGGCGGGTGCCCATTTCATATGTGCAACAGGACCCGTGCTTGCGGGAAAGCCGCTCGCCCTGCTGGTGCAAATCGGCTTGGATGCGCGGTGCGCCGTAGGTCTTGTGCGAGCCAAGAGGGACGGTGCGGATCCGCTTCGGCAGCGCGGCGTCCGCTACGCGCCGCGCCGAGGGCTGCCCACCGACTTAGGCAGAGTACTCGGCCTTCGATACGCGGAGCACGCGTGCCATGGCGGCGATGGGGAAGGCAGCCTGGTTTGCGCTCATGAACCGGAAGACCCCAACGGCAGAACGCTGGTCTCCCGCGCAAACCAGTCCACCGCGCGCGATAGGATATCGCGCTCCAGTTTCAAATATCGGTTCTCACGCCGCAGCCGGATGAGTTCGTCACCCTAAGCCGTCGTTAGGCCTGGATCGGCACCCGGAAACGTCCGATCCCAACACCCCTCGCTACAGTCGACCTTGGCGACCCAATTCCGAATGGTCTGGCCCAAGGGCTCAAACTCCCGGCGCGATTATCGGCGGAGACGCTAACCTCGGCAGCCTCTCGGGCGGGCTGACCAACACCGGCACCGTGCTCGCCGCTGCCGGCCGGATCGACGGCGCCCTCCGCAACGACGCCGACACCCTCGCGGTCACCGGCGCGGCCGCCGGCGACGGC
>NZ_JALNUM010000182.1:0-7983 GCF_026540795.1 Methylobacterium sp. GC_Met_2 | reverse complement strand
GCCAGCCGGCGCCGCTGTTCCGGCGCGCGCGGGGCAGCGGCAATCTGTCCGATCAGGGCGCGATGGCTTCGGGATCGGCCTAACGGCCTGCCACGTCTCTCCCTCCCCCGCAGAGGGGGGAGGGAGAGACGTGGAACCGTGGATACGACCCCCTACTTCACCAGCGCGTAGATATTCACGTCGAGATTGTCGTCGGTGCCGTCCTTGAGGTCGGTGGCGTATTCCTCGACGAAGCGGTCCTGCACCACGATGTCCTTGGCATCGAGGTAGGCGGTCAACGTCTCGTAGGTGCTGTCGATCGACTCGTAGGAACCCCTGTGGGCGAAGCGCAGCGCCTTGCCGGAGGGCGTCGTGCCGAAGCGCAGCCCGTCCGGCTCGGCGGGCACGGGGTTCGGCGCGGACGCCACCGGGATCATCGCCTCGAACTCGAAGCCATCGTCGTCGGTGCGGGTGAAGACCGCGAGCGGCCGGCCCGCCGGCGCGACGCCGAGCTTGGCAAGATCCGCCTCGATCCGCGCGAAGGCCTGCTTGAGGTTTACGACCGCCTCCTCCCACTTCGTCTTGCCGGTGACGATGGCGGCCGGCTTGGCGGGCAGCGTCACTTCGTCGACATCGCCCGGCTCGCCGGGCTTGTCGATCAGGGTCGGGCGTGCGGGCGTCCCAACGGCGCTCTGCCCGGCCGGCGGCGGCGCCACCGCCTGCTCGGGCGCCGGCGCCGGGCTCTTGCCCGGATCGGGCGCCGGGTTCGGAGCCGTGGTGGTCGGCAACGGGTTCGTCTGGGCCGGGGACGGTGCGGTCGAGGGCGGGGGAGCCGGCTGCTGGGCGGCCAGCGGGCCGACACCGAGCATGAGACCGACGGACAGGATTGCAAGCGGACGAAGGCGGATCACGATGGGCGCTCCGGACGGGGCCCAGCGGATGGTCCGGGCTTTCCACCACATAGGGTAGCGACGATCGGGATCGCCCGCGAGTGCGACGTGCATCAGTGCTGCGCAGAAGGGTCGCGCAGGAGGGTCGCGCAGGAGGGTCGCGGATGCAGCGCATCTGCCACGACGGCAGGCCACTCGCGCCGACCCGTCGGTTTTGCCATATAGCCGGCCAACCCCTTCCAGCTGCGGGACCGCATGAGCGCACTCGCCCACAGACGCTTCCTGAAGATGCACGGCGCCGGCAACGCCATCGTGGTGCTGGACCTGCGCGGCGCGAGCGCGCGGGTCCAGCCCGGTGAGGCGCGGGCAATCGCCCAGGATCCCGCCTCGTCCTTCGATCAAATGATGGTGCTGCACGATCCCGTGAGCCCCGGCACGGACGCGTTCCTGCGGATCTACAACACCGACGGCTCGGAATCCGGTGCCTGCGGCAACGGCACGCGCTGCGTCGCCTACGCGATGCTCGACGATCCGGCCATGGCCCGCCCCGCCGAGGGGGGCCGGCTGACGCTGGAGACCCAGGCCGGCCTCCTCGGCGTGCGCCGTGTATCGGAGCGCGCCTTCACAGTCGATATGGGCCGGCCGAAGCTTGCGTGGGACGAGATTCCCCTGTCGGAGCCGTTTCCCGATACGCGGCGGATCGAATTGCAGATCGGGCCGATCGACGATCCGGTCCTGCACTCGCCGGCCGTGGTGAATATGGGCAACCCGCACGCGGTGTTCTTCGTCGAGGCCGACCCCGAGACCTTCGATCTCGGCCGGATCGGGCCCATGCTGGAGAACCACCCGCTCTTTCCCGAGCGGGCCAACATCTCGATCGCGCAGGTGACGGACCGCGAGATGATCAAGCTGCGGGTCTGGGAACGCGGCGCCGGGCTGACGCTCGCCTGCGGCACCGCCGCTTGCGCGACCGTGGTGGCGGCCTCCCGGCTGCGGATGATCGGCCGGCAGGCGCAGGTCGCGCTGCCCGGCGGCGAATTGTTCGTGGAGTGGCGGGCTGACGACCACGTCCTGATGACCGGCCCCGTCGCCCTCGTGGCCGAGGGGACGCTCGCGCCGGAATTGTTCTCCGGCCTCGCCTGATGGGCGTCGAGACCCTCACCTTCGGCTGCCGGCTCAACATCGTGGAGTCGGAGGCCCTGCGAGTCCATGCCGGCGCCGACGGGCGCGACCGGATCGTGGTGAACACTTGCGCGGTCACCGCCGAGGCCGGTCGGCAGGCGCGCAAGGCGATCCGCCGGATCGCACGCGAGCAACCGGGGGCCGAGATCGTCGTCACCGGCTGCGGCGCCGAGGTCGAGACCGAACTTTACGCAGCCATGCCCGAGGTGGGGCGCCTCGTCGGCAACGGCGAGAAGCTGCGGCCGGAGGGCTGGTCGGCCGCGGGGGCCGGGCCGGGGGCCGTCATGGCGGTGCGCGCGGCCGATACGACCCGGATCGCCGCCGTCGCCGGGCATACGAGGGCCTTCGTGCCGGTGCAGAACGGCTGCGATCACCGTTGCACCTTCTGCGTGATCCCGTTCGGCCGCGGCCCGTCGCGCTCGGTGCCGGTCGCCGCGGTGATCGCGCAGGTCGAGACGATCGTGGCGCATGGCGGCCGCGAGGTCGTGCTGACCGGCGTCGATCTCACGGCCTATGGCCGCGATATGTCGGGTTCGTCCCTCTCCCTCGGTGCTCTGGTGCGCGCGATCCTCCGGGCAGTTCCGGATCTCGCGCGCCTGCGCCTGTCCTCGATCGATTCCATGGAGGCGGACGCAGCGCTGCTGGCGGCTCTGGCCGAGGAGGAGCGGCTGATGCCGCACCTGCACCTGTCGCTTCAGGCCGGCGACGACCTGATCCTCAAGCGGATGAAGCGCCGGCACAGCCGCGCCGATGCGATCCGCTTCTGCGAGGCGGCGCGGCGGCTGCGCCCCGACCTCGTGTTCGGTGCGGACCTGATCGCGGGCTTCCCCACCGAGACCGAGGACCAGTTCGCGCGCTCCCTCGACCTCGTAGCCGCGTGCGGCCTGACGCATCTGCATGTCTTCCCGTACTCGCCCCGGCCCGGGACGCCAGCGGCCCGGATGCCGCCCGTGGCGCAAGGGGCGATCCGCGAGCGGGCGGCGCGGCTGCGGGAGGCGGGGGCGGAGGCGGTTCGGCGGCACCTCGACGCGCAGGTCGGGCGGCGGCTGACCGTGCTCGCCGAGCGCGGCGGGATGGGACGCGCCGAGGATTTCACGCCGGTGCGGATGGCGGCAGAGACGGAGCCTGGCACCTTGTGCGCGGTCGCCATCGCGGCTCATGACGGCGCACGGCTCATCGCGATCTGAAGCCCCATCCCGGCGACCGCCGCGGCGATGTGGGCCGGCGGCGGCGCCGTCACCGTGATGGCCTCGCGTTTCGGATAGAGCGGGATCGACAACGTCCGCGCATGGAGATGCAGGGCGCTCCCGCGCGGAGCCGCCCCGTAGATCGCGTCGCCGAGGATCGGCCATCCGGAAGCCGCGCAATGCACGCGGAGCTGGTGGGTGCGGCCTGTGACCGGCTTGAGTTCGAGCCACGTGCGCCCGTCCGCCCGGCCGAGGACGCGCCAATGCGTCAGCGCCGGGTCGCCGGCGGGATCGGCCTTCATCCACCACGAGCGCGGATCGTCCGAGCGGCGGGCGAGCGGCAGGTCGATGCGTCCCGCCTCCTCGGCGGGGCCGCCCTCGACCAGAGCCCAGTAGGTCTTGTCCACCGCGCTGCCGGCGAAGAGCTTGCCCAGCCGGGCCAGCGCCTTGGCGTGGCGCCCGAGGGCAAGGCAGCCCGACGTGTCGCGGTCGAGCCGGTGCGCGGCCTCGGGCCGGCGCGGCAGGCCGAACCGCAGGGCGTCGAGATGGTCGGTCAGCGTCTCGCCGCCGCGCGGGCCGGGATGAACCGGAAGACCCGGCGGCTTGTCGATGACGAGCAGCAGGGCATCGCGGTAGAGCAGGCGCGCGCCTATGTCGAAGGCGTTGGACATCGGGATCGGCTAGAGGGTTGATCCCGGATCGGCAAGGTAGGGCGAGGACGCGACGACATGGCGAGCGAGGAGAAGCCCGGCTGGTTCGGACGCCTGTTCGGGCGGAAGGGCCACGACGCGGCCGAGGAGAAGCCCCAGGACACCCCGGAGCCGACGTCCGAGGAGAAGCCCGAGGCGGACCTCCCCGCGGAGGCGGCCTCGCCCTCCGAAGGCCAGCCCGACTTCGCCACCGGGGCGGAGGATGTCGCGACCATTCCGCTGCCGCCGGAGGAGACCGGGGAGCCGGTCGCCGACGTCGTCGAGGGAGCGGACCTCCTGCCGATCGAAGGCGAGCCGGAGCGTCCGCCCGCCGGTACGGCCGGCGACGATCCGGCCCATGGCGCCGACCCGGTCGACACGGGGGATGCGAACCGCGAACCGGTGATCGCGCCGCAGCCCGACATCCAACCGGTCGATTCCGCGGCGGCTTTGGCCCACGATGCCGGCGCCGGGCCGGACCGCGAGCCGGAAGCCAAGGGGTGGTGGACCCGCCTCACGTCCGGGATGAAGCGGACCTCCTCGGCGTTGTCCGAGCGGGTGACGGGCCTGTTCACCAAGCGCAAGCTCGACGCCACGACCCTGGAAGACCTGGAGGACGCCCTGATCCAGGCCGATTTCGGCCTGGAGACCGCGATGCGGATCTCGGAAGCCGTGGGCAAGGGCCGCTACGAGAAGGGCATCTCGCCCGACGAGGTGCGGGCGATCCTGGCCACCGAGGTGGAGCGGGCGCTCGAACCCGTGGCGGTACCGCTGGCAATCGATGCCGGGAACAAGCCGTTCGTGATCCTCACCGTCGGGGTGAACGGGGCCGGCAAGACCACCACGCTCGGCAAGCTCGCCTCGAAGCTGCGGGCGGAGGGCCGCACCGTGATGCTGGCGGCGGGCGACACGTTCCGGGCGGCGGCGATCGACCAGCTCAAGGTCTGGGGCGCGCGCACCGGCACGCCGGTGGTGAGCGGCGCTCAAGGGGCGGACGCGGCCGGCCTCGCCTTCGATGCGCTGAAGCAGGCCCAGGCCGCCGGGACCGACGTGCTGCTGATCGACACCGCCGGCCGGCTCCAGAACAAGACCGGGTTGATGGCCGAGCTGGAAAAGATCGTGCGCGTCCTGCGCAAGCAGGATCCGGACGCCCCGCACGCCACGCTCCTCGTCCTCGACGCGACGGTCGGCCAGAACGCGATCAGCCAAGTGGAGCTGTTCGCGCAGGCGGCGCCGGTCTCGGGGCTCGTGATGACGAAGCTCGACGGCACCGCCCGGGGCGGCATTCTCGTGGCGCTGGCGGCCAAGTTCGGCCTGCCGGTGCATTTCATCGGCGTCGGCGAGGGCGTGGAGGATCTGGAGCCCTTCGCGGCCCGGGATTTCGCCCGGGCGATCGCCGGGTTGGAGAAGGATTAGGTCGCGGCCCGCAGGACATCAGCCGGCCGGACACCGCCGCTACGCTGGGACGCGCGTCAGTCCCGGGCGAGCTGCGCCCGGCCGATCGCGAAGACCCGCCCGTCGCCGAGGAGGTGCGCGTTGAAGCCCTTCGAGAACAGCCCCTCGATCGCCTTGTCGCGGACGTTCAGGCCGCCCGCATAGGCGCCGAAGGCCGGCATCACGAGACGGCTGCCGTCGGTGACGAAGCAGCGGCGACGCACCGCCCGGCCGCGCATCGCGACCTTGCCGCAAGGATGAAGGTGGCCGGCGATCTCGCCGGGCGCCGCCCCGGGGCTCGGCTCGTGGCGCAGGAGGAGATTGCCGAGCGTCAGCGCGTCGGCGTAGCGGCCGCCGACGCCCTCGCTGACCGCGGCGTCGTGGTTCCCGGCGATCCAGACCCAGTCCCGGCCGTCCTGCAGCGCCGCCACCATGGCGCGGTCGCCCGGCTCCATGCGCTCGGGCCCCCGCGCATCGTGGAAGGAATCGCCCAGCGCGACCACCCGGGCGGGATCGTGGCGGATCACCGCCTCGTGCAGGCAGGCCAGGGTCTCGCGGGTGTCGTAGGGCGGCAGGAACTGGCCGGACCGGGCCGCATAGGAGGAGCCCTTCTCCAGATGGAGATCGGATACGATCAGCGTCCGGTGCTCCGGCAGCCAGAGGCCGCCGCACAGGTCGAGCATCAGCGTCTCGCCCGCGAGCTGAAGGATCGGGTGCTTGGAAGTCTTCTCGAGTCTCAGGCCGGCCGCCAAGATCGCATCCTCGTCGTCGGGGGAGGGCGGATCGACGGTCAGGACAGGGCCTCTTGAAGAAGCTCCGCCTCGGCCTCGGCCAGGATCTCGTCGGCGCCCTCGCCGTAGACCCGCTCACGCCCGATCTCGAGCATCACGGATACGGAGAGCGGCGAGACCCGGTCGAGAGACCTGTGGATGATTCGCCCCTGGATGCGCTCTAGCATCATGCCGAGGCGCCTCACGTCGAGGAGTCCGGTTGCCGCATCCTGCCGCGCCGCCCGCAGCAGCAGGTGGTCGGGCTGGTGCTTGCGCAGCACGTCGTAGATCAGATCGGTCGAGATCGTGACCTGCCGGCCGGACTTCTTCAGACCGGGATGGTGCCGCTCGATCAACCCGGCGATCACCGCGCATTGCCGGAAGGTGCGCTTCATCATCGCCGATTCGTCGAGCCAGGCCTCCAAATCGTCGCCCAGCATGTCGACCGCGAACAGGTCGCCGATGAAGTCCGGATCGAGGGCGGCACGCTCGGCGACGTCGCGGGTCGTCCAGATCGCGATGCCGTAATCGTTGGCCGCGAAACCGAGCGGCCGCAGGCCATCGCGCTCCAGCCTGCGGGTCAGCAGCATGCCGAGCGTCTGGTGGGCGAGACGGCCCTCGAACGGGAAGGCGGTCAGGTAGTGGCGCTTGCCCCGCGGAAACGTCTCGACCAGCAGGTCACGCTCGCCCGGCAGGACCGAGCGGCGGCGCTGCTGCTGCAGGTACGCGCCGATCTGCTCCGGAAGCCGGTCCCATTCGAACGGATCGGCGATCAGCGCCCGGACCCGCGCGGCCAGGAAGGTCGAGAGCGGGAACTTCGAGCCGGCATAGGACGGGATCGCCGGATCGGTGTCGGGCGGGGCGCGGGTCACCAGGCACTCATCCTCGGCGAGTCCCTCAAAGCGCAGGGTCTCGCCCGCGAACAGGAAGGTGTCGCCGACGGTGAGCGTCTCGGCGAACTCGTCCTCGATCTCGCCGAGCACCCGGCCGCTCTTGGGCAGGACCGTGCCGGGTTTTCCGCGCAAGGTACGCCCCAGACGGACACGTACCCGCGCCGCCTCGACGATCGTCCCGACATTCATCCGATAGGCCTGCGCGGTCCGGGCATCGCGCACCCGCCAGAGCCCGTCGGGCCCCCGCAGGATCTTGGCGAAGCGCTCGTAGGCGCGCAGCGCGTAGCCGCCGGTGGCGACGTAATCGACCACCTGCTCGAAGGATTCCCAGGTGAGGTCCGCATAGGGTGCCGCCGAGACGATCTCGTCGTAGAGGTCGAGGGGGTCGAAGGCGTCCGCGCAAGCCATGCCGAGGACGTGCTGGGCGAGCACGTCGAGGGCGCCCAGACGGGCATCGGGGGTGTCCTGCGCGGCCTCCTCCACGGCGTCGAGCGCCGCCTGACATTCCAGCATCTCGAAGCGATTGCCGGGGACGAGATAGGCCTTCGATGGCTCGTCCATCCGGTGGTTGGCGCGGCCGATCCGCTGCATGATCCGGCTCGCGCCCTTCGGCGCGCCGACATTGACCACGAGATCCACGTCCCCCCAGTCGATGCCGAGGTCGAGGGTCGCGGTGCAGACGATCGCGCGCAGCTGCCCCGCCGCCATGGCGGCCTCGACCCGGCGGCGCTGCTGCGCATCGAGCGAACCGTGGTGGATCGCGATCGGCAGCGCATCCTCGTTGAGCCGCCACAGCTCCTGGAACGTGTACTCGGCCTGGAGGCGCGTGTTCACGAAGACCAGCGTGGTGCGGTGCTCCTTGATCAGCGCATAGATCGCCGGCATCGAGTGCCAGGCGGTGTGGCCGGAGATCGGCAGCGCCCGGCCGAGGTCGAGCATGCGCAGATCCGCCTTGGCGC
>NZ_JALNUM010000181.1:0-8203 GCF_026540795.1 Methylobacterium sp. GC_Met_2 | reverse complement strand
TAAGATAGGAACATTGTCAAGAGCGCGCGCGATCCGCAGCCGAACGTCTCACCCCCTCTCCGGGCTCCGATGTTCACGCATCGCGGGCACAGACGCGCTCTCCTCCCCTGGCGACCCTGGGCTCGCCCAGGATCGCTCGAGCTTGCGGGGAGGGGAAACGCGCTTGTTTCTGAAGCCTTTGGTGTCCGGCAGCGACGTGTGAATCCGGTAGCCCGCACGGAAGAGGGGGCCTGTCGCGCTCCGTCACCAGCCTCCTGCCTCAAACCGGCGTAGCCCGTCGTTACAAGGGGGGAGAAACGCGTCCCGGCCCACTCTGTGTCGAACGTCTCGCTGGTGGCGGGAAGGGGACGGGGACCCGAACCCCCGCCCCTAACCCGCAGGGCGCCCTACGCCCCGTCGAACCGCCCGCTGGCATGGGCCAGCATCGTGTAGACCTTGCCGGTCTCCGAGGTGAGATAGGCGTCGGTCCGCTTGGCGTCGCTGTCGTTCTTGACCACGTCGCCGAGCAGGCGCTCGAACTCGCTGACGTAGCGGTCGACGCTGCGGCGGAACTCCGCATCCGCCCGGTAGCGGCGCTGGATCTCCGTGAAGGTCGTCCGCCCCTGCGCCGTGTAGATCCGCGGGTCGAACAGGTTCGGCTCGCCGCGGCGGTAGCGTTCCCACAGGTCGACCGCGGTCTGGTGCTCGATCATCTTGGCGATATCGGTCGAGATCGTGTCGAGGGCGATCCGCCCGGTCTCGGCGGCCGCCACGGCGGGCCGGCGGGCCGATGCCGCGGGGGCCGGCACGTCCGTCGCCGGCACCTCCTCGTCGTCGTCCAGCGAGGCGCGGGTCAGCAGGTCGGACAGCCAACCCCGCTTGTCGCCGGTCCGCGCCGGTGCGGCCGCGCGGGCCGGTGAGGCCGAGCGGGGCGCCTCGCCCCGGGTCGCGCTGCCCGTGGCCGGCCGCGACACCGCCGGAGGCGCGGGCAGCGCGGGTGCCGGTGCGGCGGCGGGTGCCGCCGACGCGAAGGCGGCGAGGGGAGCAGGCTGGGCAGCAGCCTGGGAAGCAGCCGGCGCCGCGACCGCACGCGCGCCGCCCTCCGCGACCCGCCGCTGCGCCTGCGGCTGGGCGACGTCGACCGAGCGGCCGGAGCGGGAGACCAGGGACGAGAGCTCGTTGAGCGCCTTGATCTGGTCGGAGACCACCCGGCGCATCTCGCCGGTGGCGTCCTGGGTCTCGCGGGGCAGGTCGAGCACGCCCTTGGCGAGTTCGGCGCGGGTCGCGTCGAGTTCGCCGCGGATCGAGCCCGCCATATCGCGCAGGGCCGAGAAGGAGTCGCCGAAGCTGGCCTGAGCCTCCTGGAAGCCGGTGCGCATGTCGCGCGCCGCTTCCTCGATCGCCTGCCGCACGCCCTGGGCGGCCTTCTCGCCCTCGGCGCTGGCGCTGTCCTTCAGGTCGGCGAAGGCGCTCGTCACCGAGGCGCCGGCGCCCTCCGCGGTCCGGGTCAGGGTCTCGCCGACGCTGCGGGCCCGCTCCTCGGCGGCGCGCAGGGTCTGCTCGATCGTCCGCTCCAGGGCCTTGCCGTTCTCCTCCAGGGCGGCGGCGCGGGTCTCGAAGGCGGCCAACGCCTCGGTCAGCGCCGTCTCGCGGCCCGAAAGGGTCGCGCCCAGCCGCTCCTCGATGGCGGCGAGCGACACGGCGGCCCGATCGAGGGCCGCGACGTGCGCACCGGTCTGCTCCGCGAGCGAGCGGCCGCGGCCGTCGAGGGTCTCGGCCAGCCGGGAGGCCTCGCTCAGCGCCCCGTCGGCGGCCCCGCGCAGGGCCTCGACCTGGGACGAGACGCCGGCGCTCGCCCGGCCGGTCTCGGCCGCGATGCGCTCCAGGGCCGCCTGGACCTGCTCGATGCGGCCGGCGAGGCCCCGCTCGATCGCGCCGAGATTGGTGTCGGCCCCGGCCACGAGGTCGCTGAGCGCCGTGTTGGCGGCCTCGATCCGCTGGAGCAGGCTGCCGAGTTCGCGGCCCATCCGGTCATTGGTGTCGAACAGTTCCGAGAGGGTGCGGCCGGCCCCGTCCTCGATGGCGGCGCGCAGCAGCTCGGCCGAGGCGCGCGACTGCACGGCCAGCTCCGCGGTCCGCTCCCGCAGGCTGTCGGCCAGGGGCATGCCGGTCTCGGACAGCGCCCGCTCGATCGCCTCGGCCCGATCGGCCAGGGCACGCGCGAGGTCGAGCATCGGCCCGTCGATGGCGCCGCGCAGACGCTCGACATGGCCTTCCAGCGCGTCGCCGACGGTGCGCCCGCTCTGGTCGAGGCCGGTGAGCAGCGCGCCGCCCCGGTCCTCGATGGCACGCACCAGCGCCTCGGCGCTCTCCGCGAGGCGGCGCGACAGGGCCTCGCCCCTGGAATCCACCAGGGCACCCAGGGCGTCGGTACGCCGCTCGAACGCGGCCCCCAGCGCCTCGACGCGCTCGTCGATCAGGCCGGCCAGGGCGTCCTCGCGCCGACGAAGCGTCTCGGCCAGAGCCGCGTTGTGGACGTCGACCTGCTCGGCATGGGCGCGCGCCCGCTCGTCGAGGGCGGCCACGAGGGTCGCGGTGCGCTCGTCCACGAGGCTCGCGAAGGCGTCGTGACGGTCGTCGAAGGCATTGGCCAGGGTGTCGGCACGCTGCGCCACCAGGGTCGCGAACAGCCGCATCCGGCTGTCGATGCGCTGGGTGAAGGCATCGGCACGGGCATCGACGCCCTGGGCCAGGGCCTCGCTATGCGCCGACACGGCCTGCGCCAGGGACGCCGTGCGGTCCTGCACGACGCCGTCGAGGGCGCGCAGGCGGGTGTCGAAGACCTCGACCAGCGCGCCGGTGCGGCCCTGGGCGGTGTCGAGCAGGGCCTGGCTGCGGTCGTCGATCAGCCCCTCGATCGCCGCGCGGGCCTCCTCGAACGTAGTCCGGAGAGCCGCAACCCGGGCATCGACCCGCTCGGACACGTCGCGGCCACTCCCCTCGACGATCGCCCCGAGGCGGTTCTGCACCCGGTCGAACAGGGCCTGCAATTCGCCCGTCCGCTCGCGGAGGGTCTCGGCGAGCTGAGTCTCGCGGCTCTCCAAAAGGCCCGCGATCGCGGGATGCGCCCTGTCGATGGTGGCCTGGAGTGCCTGGGTCCGGTGCTCGATCGTGCCGGCGATCTGGCGGCCGCGGGTGTCCACGAGGCGGTCGATCTCGCCCTGCGCCCGCTCGAACAGGCCCTGCAGATCGGACAGGCGGTTGTCGAGCACGTCCGCCATCTGGGCGGGCGCCGCGTCGAGGGTCGTGCGCAGGCTGTCGGTCCGGGCCGCGATGGCGTCGGCGACCTGCTGGCCACGCCCGTCCACGAGGTCGCGCAGGCCGGCCTGGGCCTCCTCGAACAGGGTCTGAAGACGCTGCGTGCGCGTGTCGAGGGTGGCGGCGAGCTGGCGCTCGCGGGTCTCGACCAGGGCCGAGACGGCGGCCGGGGCCTCCTCCAGCACCGTGCGCAGGGACTGGATGCGGGCATCGACCGTGGCGGCGAAGCGACCGCCGCCGCCCTCGACCAGGGCATCGAGGGCCGTTTGGGCCTCTTCGAACAGGGTGCGCAGGGCCTGAGCCCGGGCGGTGAGCGTGTCGGCGAGGCGGTTGCCGCGCCCCTCGACCAGGGACTCGAGGTGGCCGAGCCGCTCGTCGAACAGGCTGCCGAGCTGACGGGTCTTGTCGTCCAGGGCGCCGGTCGCTGTGCCGAAGGCGCCGTCGAGCGCAGCGATCAGCGCCTGGCCGCGGCCATCCAGCGCCTCGTTGATCGGGCCCATCCGGCCGTCGAGGGTGGCGGCCAGGGTACCGGCATGGCCGTCCAGCATCACGCGGATCTGGTTGGTGCGGTCGTCCAAGAGGGTGTGGACCGTGCGCACGCCGTCGTCGAGCAGGCCGCTGATGTCGGCGGTGCGGCTCGACAGGGTGTGACCCAGGCGGCCCTCGCCGTCGTTGAGCATCCGCTCGGCATCCGCGATGGTCTGCTGGAGCTTGGCCAGCACGCTCTCGCCGCGCTGGTCGATCAGCTCGGCCAGCGACGTGCCGCCACGGTCGAAAAGACGGGCGAGCTCGGTGATCCGGCCGCCGATCGCCCCGAACACCGCCCGGCCCTTCTCGTCGAACTCGCCCGATAGGGCCGCGATGCGCTGGTCGATCTCGCGCGCGAGCTGATCGGCGCGCTCCGCGAAGGCGGCACGAACCGCCTCGGCGCGGGCGGCGAGCGTCGCGTCGGCGCTCTCGGTGCGCTCGTCGACCAGACGGACGAGCGCCTCGCCGCGGGTCGACAGGGCGGTCTCGAGGCCGCTCGTGGCCTCCTCGATCGTCGCCGTGAGGGCGCGGACGCGCTCCGCCATGGCGCCGTCGAGGCCGCCGGTCCCGTCGGTGATTGTCGCGACGAGGTCGCGGGTCCGGCCGGCCAGTTCCTCGTCCACCGCGCGGGTGCGGGCCTCGATGACGCGGATCGTCTCGAAGGCCTGGACGCCGAAACTCTCGTCCACGAGGCGGGCACGCTCGTCCAGCGCGTCGGCGATCGCCTGGAGGCGGCTGACCACGCCGGTATCGAACTGGCCGGCACTCTCCTCGATCCGGCGGGCGATCTCGCCCGTATGCCGGGCGATGTCCTGCCCGAGCCCGGAGGTGCGGCCCTCCAGCATCTCCATGAGGCCGCGATGCCCCTCGGCCATGATGCGCGCCATCTCGTCGGTGCGGGCGCGCAGGGTCTCGTCCACCGCGGTGGCGCGGTTGCCGAGGTGGCTGTCGATGTGGCCGACGAGTTCCGCCACGGCCGCGCCGATCTCGGCGGCCCGCTTGGCGGAGCGCTCCTCCAGGCTGCCGAGATGGGTCTCGATCAGGCTGCCGGCCTCGTGGGCGCGGGCGGTGATCGTCTCGGCGACGGCCTGCCCCTTGCCGGTCAGCAGGCGGTCCATCTCCTCCAACCGGGCGCCGACGGTCTCGCCGAGCGTCGCGGTGTCGCGGCCGATCCGGTCGGCCAGGATGTCGCCGCGGGCGATGGTCTCCTGCAGGGCGGCGAGGCGGTTGCCCAGTGTCTCGTCGATCGCCCGGACGCGGCCGTCGGCGGTCTCGGCGAAGCTCGCACCGGTCTGGCTGAGGGTGTCGGCGATGCGCGCGCCCTGGCTCGCCACGGCGAGCACGATGTCGCGGCCCGTGCCGCTGATCCGGGTCTGGGTCTCGTCGGCGTGGCCGGCGAGCAGTTCGGCGACGCTCCGTCCGTGTTCGCCGAAGGCCGCCTCCATCTCGCCGATCCGGGCGGCGAGGTCGGCCGAGATCGCGCGGGCCGCCTCGGCGAGGCTGCCGGTGGCGTCGCCGGTGCGGGCGGCGAGCTCGCGGTCGAGGTCGTCGAGAGCGGCGCGGACGGCGGAGACCGCCTCCGTACCGCGGGCCCCGAGATCGGTGCCGGCGCGGTCCGCGGCTTCGAGGAACCGGGCCATGAGGGCGGCGGTCTCGGCTTCCACAGTGCTCGCGACCTCGGTCGAGGCGGTGCGCAGGGTCTCCAGGGTGGCGGCGAGACGCGCGGCGGCGTCCCGGGTCTGCGCCTCGGCGACGGTGCCGGTCTGCTCGGCGGCGGCGCGCAGCGCCTCGGCGGCTTCCTCGGTCCGCGTCGCCAGGGCGGCGGCGGACTCGGCGACCCGCCGCTCCATGACCCGGACAGCTTCGAGAGTCCGGGCCTCGACCGCACCGGTAGCGGCCTCGGTGGTCCCGTGCAGGGCGGTGGTGGCTGCCTCGGCGCCACGCCGGAACGCCGCGACCGACTCGGCGGTACGGTCGCCGATCTCGACCGACAGGCCCTCGACCGTGCCGCGCAGGGACTGGACCGCGCCGGCCGCGCCGGTCTCGAAGCCCCGGCCGAGCGCCGCGAAGGCGGCCTCCAGGCTGGCCGCGACCGTGTCGGTCCGCTGCGCGATGCCGCTCCCGGCACGCTCCGCCGCGGCGGCGACCCGCGTCTCCAGATCGGCCGCCCGCACCGTCACGGTCTCGTCGAGCCGCGCCGCGACGCCATCCATGCGTTCGGCGACGGCGCCGCCGCGTTCCGTCAGCGCGTCGGCGATCCGCTCGGCGGCGCCGATCAGCTCGTCGCGGACGATACCGGCCCGGGCCGACAGGGCGTCGCCGGCGCCGCCGGCGGCGAGCGCCAGGGCAGCCTGCGCGTCGCGTCCGCGGCCCTCGATCGCCTCGGCGACCGACAGGCCCGTGGTCTCGATCTCGGCGCGCAGCGCCGTACCGCGGCCGGCAATGTCCTGTGCGAGGGCCGAGCCGGTCTCGGCAAAGCGCGCCGTGATCTCGGCGCCCATGGCACCGAAGCGGTTGGTCAGCTCGGAGCCGCGCGACAGGAACACGCTCTCCAGCCCGGTTGCCGAGCGCTCGAAGGTCTCGCGCACCGCACCGGCCTGGCGCTCCAACGCCGCCCCGACCTGCGCGCCGGTCTCCTCCAGGCTCCGGGCCAGGGTGCCGGCATTCTCGGTGAGACGGCCCGCCAGGGCGGTGCCGGCGGCCTCGAAGGCGCCGGTCGCCTCGCCGGCGCGGCTCTCGAAGGCGTGGGTCAGGCCCGCGCCGACCTCCTGAAGGGTGCCGCGCACCGCCTCGCTGGTGGCGGTCAGCGTGTCGATCAGGTCGCTGCCGCGGGCGGTCATCAGGCCGACCACCCGGTCCCCGGCCTCGCCGAGGGAGTCCGTGATGGCGGCGCCGCGGGTCTCGAGGGCCCCGGTCACGCGCTCGCCCGCACCGGTCAGGGCCGTCACGATCCGATCGGAGGCGCCCTCCAGCTCCTGGCTCAGGCTCTGGTGCGAGCCGGTGATGGCGTTGCGCACCCGGTCGGCGTTGGTGACGATCGCCTCGCGCTGCGCCACCAGCTCCTCCACGAGGGAGCGGATCCGGATCTCGTTGTCGGAATAGGCGCGCTCCAGGGTGGCGATCTCACCGCGCACCAGGGTCTCCAATTCGCCCGCGCGGGCCAGCGCCCGCTCGACGCCGTCGCCCACGGCGGCCACCTCGCGGCGCACGGTCTGCGACATGGTCAGAACCGCATCGGTCGAGAAGCTCTCGGGCTCGGCGAGCCGGACCGCGACCTCGCCCACCGCCCGGGCGACGAGGCGCATCTCCTGCGCGCGGACCGCCAGCATGGCGGCGATCACGAACAGCACGACCGGGCCGAGCAGCGCCGCGGCGCCCACGCTCGCCTGGAGCGCTGTGAGCCCCGCCACGACGCCGCGCAGATCGCCCTCGGACTTGATCCAAGCGACCAGCACGAGGAGGCCGATCCAGGCGAGGCCGGCCGCGAGCGCGACGAGATACGGCTTGGGCGAGGAGCGCACCCGCAGAGTCTGTTGCAGGATGCCGATGTTGCGCCGGTCGTCGTTGGCGACAAGCGAGCGGTCGGGGGGCAGGAGGCCGCCTTCCCGCCGCGGGCGCTCAAGGCCGGGCGGGGGCAGGTCGGAGGCGAGCGGCGGGTCGAGGTCCAGGCGCGGCGGCATGGTCCGGCCGGCCACGTCCATCCCCCCGTCGCGCAGGGGTTCGGTGTCGCCGACATCGGGCAGGCGCGGCTCGGCGCGGCCTTCGAGGCCGGTCGGCGTCAGGGCGTCGAGGTTCAGCGCCTGCTCGATCGCAGAGAGCGCGGCCTCGGCCGGGTCCTTCAGCTTCTTCTCGGTCGCCATTCAACGCCTCGTGACACGGGTTCACCGGCACCTCGGGGGAGGCTGATGCCGGAGACGCAACGCCCCGTTTACCATTACAAGATTAGACCTGAGCAGCGATTGCCGATACCCAAGTCCCGGCCAGCCCCAGAAAACGTTAACCGAATGGTTACCGACCCTGCCGCTCACCGCGCCCGCATCGTGCCGCAGGGACGGGGTCCGGCGCGATCCCCGACCGGCGAATCAGGGGGTGAATTGTGTGGATCAGATCCGCAATCCCCAGAGAACACCGAATCCAACGGCTCCGGCCCGCCGCCGATCGATCCTGCGATCGATGCTGCGATCGACCGGGCGGCCCTCGACGCCCAGACCGGAGGCGACGCCGATCTCGCCCGCGAGGTCCTGGCGCTGTTCGCCGGCCAGTGCCGGTCGATCCTGCCACGGCTGGCCGATCCGGACCTGTCCCGGCCTGAACGCGCCGACCTCGCCCATACCCTGAAAGGCTCGGCCGCGGGCGTCGGAGCCACGCGGGTCCATGC
>NZ_JALNUM010000180.1:0-8237 GCF_026540795.1 Methylobacterium sp. GC_Met_2 | reverse complement strand
GATCTTCGGGACAACCTTGAAATGGGCGGGGGTGTGCGTGGTCAGCTCGCCATCGGTGTTCACCGGCCGGGGCCGGCGGGTCGTGATCCGGATCTCCTGGGCGTGGAAGGCCCGCACGTCGGCCGCCCGGCCGTGGGTGCCCCGCCGGAGCGCAGGCAGCAGCGCGATCAGCCGCCACCAATGGTCGATCTCAAGGCTGTAGAAATCGAGCTTGCCGTCATCCACCGCGGC
Organism: Methylobacterium sp. GC_Met_2; assembly: GCF_026540795.1. Classification (NCBI taxonomy): domain Bacteria; kingdom Pseudomonadati; phylum Pseudomonadota; class Alphaproteobacteria; order Hyphomicrobiales; family Methylobacteriaceae; genus Methylobacterium; species Methylobacterium sp. GC_Met_2. Next base: position 8,006 of record NZ_JALNUM010000180.1, on the reverse strand, counting down.
GCTCTCCGCGACCGTCATGCCGCCGCCGTAGTGCCGGCCGTTGCCGACCGAAACCTGGATGGTGGTGATCGTCTCGACCGTGCCATCGTGCTCGATGGTCACCGTGAAGGGCCGGACCCGGCGCAGCACCCGGATCGCCGCCACCGCGTAGCCCAGCACGCCGAAGGTCTTCTTCGACTCCGCCGTCAGCTCACCCGCGAGCTCCGCCGAGAAGCCGATGCTCGCCACGTTGAAATAATAGTGGCCGTTGACCCAGCCGAGATCGACGGGCCGCGCCTCCGCGGTCGGGATCACGCGGGCGGCTTCCAGGGGATCGGGCGGCAGATTGAGGGAGCGAGCGAGGTCGTTGGCCGTGCCGAGCGGCAGGATCGCAAGCGGCAGGCCGGCCTCCACCAGGGCCGGGGCGGCGAAGTTCATGGTGCCGTCGCCGCCCCCGAGGATCACGAGATCGACCGACCCGGCTTGTTTGCGGATCTCGGCGCGGCAATCGGCGTCCGGCGGCGGCTCCACCGGCTCGATCCCACCCGCGCGCAGGATCCGGCGGACCTCGTCCAGGTCGAACCCACCGTTGCGGGCCTTGGCGTTGCAGATCAGCAAGGCCCGGCGCGGCGCGGCACTCATCGGGGACTCCCGGATCGTGGGGTCGGGCAGGCCTTGGCGTCAGGTCGGGCCACGGGAACCTCGATGCGCAGCGGCGGGAAAGCGGACGGAACGGAGACCGGGAACGGCCAAAGCCAAGACTGTCCCCGACTTGGTACCCAAACGGACGAACGCAACCCCATCATCCCCGCAATCCAAGGCTGCCCGCCGCCGTACGATCAGGCAGGATGTCAATCGCGCCCGAGACCTGCGTGGAACTCCCCACCCCCGCGGGCGCGTTCTCGTCACTGTCCGCCCCGGCCGCCAGGAAGGCACCGATGTCCGCCACCCGCCCCGCCCGACTCCAGGCACGCACCCAATCGCTCGTCCTCGGCATGCTCCTGCCGCTCGCCCTCGCGGGCACGGCCGCGGCCCAGCAGCAGGGCGCGGCGAGCCAGGGGGGCTGGGTCGACCCCCCGCCGCGGGCCGCCGCGCCGGCCGCTGGCGCCACGAGGGAGTCGATGAAGGCGGCGGTGCCCAAGAACCTAGAGACGAATGCCGCGAAGGCCCAGCCCGAGACGCCGCGCGACGCCGCACCGGTCCGTCAGGCCGCCAAGCCGGAACCCGGCGAGGACGCCCTGCCGAAGGCTGCGGCGACGCGGGCGCCGGGCCCGAAGCGGGCGGCTGCCCTGGAGCGTCCACCGGTCCGGGAGAGCCTGCGCCGCCGGGAATACTACGACGCGCGCCAGGAAGCGCGTCAGGAGACTTATCGTCCGCACCGCCTCGCCGAGACGCCGGCCGCGATCGGCCCAGCGCCGGGCGTGTCGGCCGAGCGCGTCGCCGCCGCCCGGGCGCTGACGGCGAGCTACCTCGCCACCGTCTCGGGGTCCGACGACACCATGGTGGGCGCGGCGACCCGGTACTACGCGTCGCGCGTGCGCTTCTACGGCCGCCCGGTCACCACGGCGGGGCTCGTCGCCGAGAAGCGCAGCTTCGTTCAGCGCTGGCCCGAGCGGCGCTACGAGCCGCGAGCCATGCGCACCGCCTGCGACGCTGAAACCTGCACGATCCGCACGCTGGTCGAGTTCCGCACCGCCAATCCGGGGCGCGGCGCCGTCTCCATCGGCGAGGCCGAGCTGATCCTGGAGGTGGGCTTTGCCGGCGCGCGGCCCTACATTCTGGGCGAGACCGGCCGTGTCCTGCGGCGGAGCATCCAGGCCGGGACCCTGGCCGCCTCGCCCGGCAAGGCGTAAGGAGCCTGTCGCCGCGTGCGACGGATGGCCGAGGGGACGAATCCCGGCGATGCGATGTTTTGTAAGGCGCTCCCGCGCAGGCCCGGCCGATCGATTTCGGGCCGCGCCGGGGTGGTGCCGGGATCGGGTGAATGACGTCGTCGACTCTGGTGGAGCAACAGGAGGCGGAACCGGCCCGTCCGGCCCTCGACGGTCCCAGCCGCCATGCCCTGCGCGCGGCGATCCGGGACGCGGTTGCCCGCGCCCGCCCACGCCCCGTGGCGGTGCGGACTCTCGAACTCCTGGCTGAGGCCGCCTGTATCCCCGATGAGGCCGGGACCGGCATCCGGGTGCTCGACCGGCACGGCGCCGTGCGCCACCGGGACGGGTCCGACGCACCGATGACCCTGGCGGATCTCGTCGCGGAACTTCGCACCCGCCACCCCGCCCTGTTCCTCCCCCCCGAGCCGGAGGGGATCGAACCGGCCGCGCCCGCCATCGAGGAGCCCCGGGATTCGGCCCTGCTGACCGGCGCCTACGAGATGAAGGCCGCCACTGCACGCTTCGTCGGGGTGCAGTCCGAACGAGCCCGCTCCCTGGCGGAGCGCTCCTCCGAGCAGGGCCGCGTCCTGGCCCAGAACGCCGCCGGCCGGTTCGCGACCCTGCGGACGCGCCTGCGCGGCCGGCTCGCAAGTCCGGCCGAGGGGGCGGGCGAAGCAGCCGCGGGGACGGATCCGGCGGCGGCCTGGAACAGCGGGCCCGGCCGGTTCGGCGAGACGCTCCGCGACGGCCGGGATCGTCTGCGCGACCGGTTCGGCTTCGGCGGCGTGGACGACGGGACCCACCGGCAGCGCCGCCTGCTTCTCGGTGCGGTCGCCGGCACGCTGGTGGCGGTGATCGCCGCCGGTCTCGTCCTGGAGAGAAGCGGGCCGATCGCGCCACGCCACGCCGCTCCGGCGGCGTCCCCTGGGGAGGCTCCCAACAGTACGGCCCCGAACGGCACGGCCCCGAACAGTGCGGCCCAGAGTGGCAACGCCCCGAGTGCGCCGTCCGCCACTCCCGATACGGTCACCCCGCCCCCCGAAACCGCGGGCGATGCCGAGCCCGACACGCCGTTGCCGCCGAACGCCATCGCGGGACAGGCGCAAGTGATCGACACCGCGACCCTCAAGGTCGGCGGCAAGGTCGTGCATCTGTTCGGCGTCGAGTGGGTGCGGGGCGGACAGGCGGAGGAGCTGGCCCGCTACATCGGCAGCCGGCAAGTGACCTGCCAGCCTGCCCCCGGCAGCGCCACCATGAACTGCCTCGTGGACGGGCGCGACATCTCCGAGGTGGTGCTGTTCAACGGCGGCGGCCGCGCCTCACCGGAGGCGAGTCCCGAACTGGTCGCGGCCGAGGATCACGCTCGGAGCGAGCGGCTCGGCGTGTGGAAGCGCTAGGGCGTGCCGGCCGAGCATTTCGGTGACACCGCGGATGGCCGCCCGGTCACCCGCCATAGCCTGAGCCGGGACTCGATCAGTGTGGCCGTCATCGCGTTCGGCGCCGCCGTCACGGCGATCACGGTGCCCGACCGGGACGGCCGCACCGCCAACGTCGTTCTCGGCCTCGACACCCTGGCGGGCTACGAGACCGTGAGCCCGAGCTTCGGCGCGATCGTCGGCCGCTACGCCAACCGCATCGCGCGCGGGCGCTTCAGCCTCGACGGACACAGCTACCAGTTGCCGGTGAACGAGGGGCCCAACACCCTGCACGGCGGCCCGCAGAACTTCGGCAAGCGCCTGTGGCGGGTGGAAGGTTCCGACGCGACGCGCCTCGTCCTGAGCCGCCGCTCGCCGGACGGGGAGGAGGGATTTCCGGGCAATCTCGACGTCCGCGTCACCTACAGCCTGCCGGCGGACGGGGTGCTGCGCATCGACACCACCGCCGTGACCGACCGGCCCACGATCCTGAACCTTACCAACCACAGCTACTTCAACCTCGCCGGGGAGGGGGCCGGCGGCGTCCTCGGCCATCGCGTGCAGGTCGAGGCCGATGCCTTCGCGCCGACGGATTCGACCCAGATCCCGACCGGCATCCTCCAATCGGTCTCCGGGACGCCGTTCGATTTCCGCGCCCCGCGGACCCTTGAGGAGCGGATCCGGACCGGGGATCCGCAGCTCGCCTACGCCAAGGGCTACGACCACACCTTCGCGCTGCGCGGCTCCGCCGGCACCCTTCGGCCGGCTGCGACCTGCATCGATCCCGGCAGCGGGCGTCGGCTCGATGTCTGGACCACGCAACCGGCACTGCAGCTCTACAGCGGCAACAACCTCGACGGCACGCTGATCGGGCCGTCCGGGCGGATCTACCGCTCCGGCGACGGGGTCTGCTTCGAGACGCAAGGCTTCCCCGACGCCCCGAACCACCCGAACTTCCCCTCGGCGGTGCTGCGGCCCGGCGAGACGTTTGCCGCCGCCACCGAGTTCCGGTTCTCGGTGGTGTAGGCGACACCGCGCAGGCTTGCGGCTTCTCACGTGGCCGGCTGCGCCGAGGCTTGGACGCAGTTTCCCCCTCGCCCCGCCTGCGGGGAGAGGGAGGGGCGCCACACCTCTTGTCGGGAGCGCGATGAGGCGGCCGCCGAGGATGAGAGGAGTGTCGCGGGCTTCAACTCCCGACGTGTGTCGGCCTCATGCGGCGCGCGCGAAGTCCCCTGACACGGGCATTGCGGCGGCCGGCGCGGCCGGGTGGGGATGCCAAGTCTCGCCGAGCGCCAGGAGGGCGGCCTTCACGGCGTCGAGCTGCGACGGCTCGCCCTCGGCCATGCCTTCGGCGGCCGCCACCTCCTTCAGGTACTCATCCCAGGCCCAGCGCCGCAGGATCTCCCGTTTGCAGCCGGGCAGCAGCCGGGGATGGTCGAGCACCTGCGCGGGCGTGGCGAACACCGCCGCCGGGTTGATCAGCGCCCGCTCCAGATCCGGAAGCTCCTGTGCGGCCCGGCGGCGCTCCGCGGCGCGTCGAACAGGTGGGTGTGGAGGCCGCGGCCGTGGGCCAGGCCGCCAGGACGGGATCGTCGGCGCGACCGGCGTGGGCCCGGTGACGCCGGTCTCGGGCTCGACCGCGTAGGCCAGCCCCTGGCGCTCGGCATAGGCGATCGCCTGCGCCCGGGTGGGGAAGCTGAGCTGGACCCGCGTGGCGAGGGGATCGTCACCGGCCGTCCAGCCCATCAGGGGCGCGATCTCGGGTGGCGTTTCGCGCTCGACGGTGAGGAGCCACGTTCCCGCCCGGGCCCGGTCCGCGGTGTCGACCGGCCGCTCGCGGCGCCGGATGCGGGCCGTGCGGCTGGCGAGCCAACCCGGCGGCACAGCCACGGGCGGGTCGTTGTGGCCGCTTCCGATCGTTCGTTCCTCCATGGTGACCTCCCGACATGTCTTGGCATCTTGACTCTTGGCATCTTGACCGGAAATCGGGACCGGAACGCCGCGGGGAGCTCCGATCCCATCGCATCCCGGAGCCGGTGCATCCTCCGGGATGCGGCGCGTGGGTCCGTCATACGCGTCAGGCTCCGAGGAGTCCGAGCCGCGCGGCCGTCTGGACGCCGAAGCTCGCCGCGAAGGACAGCAACGCGGCGTCCCAGGCCGTCAAGGTGGGGGACGCGCCCGGCGGGACGCCCCGGGTCAAGGCGAGGCCGAGCCACGTGAAGCCCGACAGGCTCAGCAGCCCGGCCGCCACCCAGGGCAGGGCCGCGGGCGGGCAGGGCGCCGCCAGAGCGAGGCACATCACGGCGGTCAGCAGCCAGCTGACCAGGATGGATTCATCGGTCACGCCCGCTTGGTCGCGGGCGCGGTGCCGCCGCCGGCGCCAGAGGTCGCGATGCGGATTGTTCAGGTGGAACGTCGTCATGGAACGGCCCTCCCGGTTCCGTTCAGGGCGGATCCGGGCGCGCTCCGGCCTCCGTCCCAGCGCCGGGTGAAGGCTGCCGGGAAGAGCGGTCGGCGCGGCGCAGCCGGCGCGGGGGACCCCTCGTCGAGGGCCTGGAGCGCTTCCAGAATCTCGTCGATCGGGACGGGCTCGGCCCGGCAGCCCGGCAGGCAGCGCAGGGTCGGGTTGGACTCGACCGCCCGGGCGTCGGAGGCCCAGGAGGCCAGGATCGCCCGCTTCTCGGCGCCCGACAGGCCCGGATAGGTCAGCACCTCGCGGGGCTGCCGGAAGACGTCGCCCGGCGCCACGAAGGCCTCGAACGGGTCGACGGCCGGCGGACGCAGATTGGCCGCCGCCACCGGGCCCAGACGTTCGATACCGTCCCTGGCCGGGCCGGCCTGGATGGTATGGATCTCGATCTGCTGCATGGAACCCTCCTCGGAACCCGCCACGTGCGGGCAAAGGCTGGAATGGGCAGGCACGCCCCCTTCAGGTGCCCCCTTCAGGTGCCCCCTTGGGGGACGCGCCGGCCGCTGCGTCATGCGTTCGGTCTCGACCAACGCGGCGCCTGTCAGTGCTTGGCTGCCGAAGCGCCACCGCCGTTGATCGCGATGCGGCGCCGACGCTCCGGCGCCTCGGCCGAGCGCGGCAGCGTCACACTGAGGACGCCGTTGCGGAAGGTCGCTTCGGCCTTGTCCTCCTGCACCGCGAAGGGCAGCGCGATCGACCGCTCGAAGCGGCCGTAACTCCGCTCGGAATAGCCGCGCTCCTTATCGGTGGTCTCGGCGCGCTTCTCGCCCTTCAGGGTGAGCACGCCATCCTCGACGAGGAGTTCGACATCCGTCTCGTCGAGGCCGGGCAGTTCGGCGGAAACGCGCAGGGCGCCGTCCGCCTCCGCCACCTCGACGTTCGGCCAGCCGAAGCTCCGGCCCGCCAGACTTGAGTTCGCCAGACTTGAGTTCACCAGGCTCGGCACGCCGAACCCGTTGGACACGTCGTCGAACAGGCGGTTCACCTCGCGGTGCAGCGTCAGGAACGGGCTCGTCGGCTCGCTCGGCAGGCCAGCCGGGGCGGGGGTGCCGGTGCTGCGGTTCCAGGGAATCAGATCTCTCACGCTCATGATGCTCTCTCCATCGCAGATGTTGCCAGTTGCGGGAGCGGGCCCCGGGTCCGGGGACCCGCAGGAGAGTGTCGTTCTGCGTCCGGGGACGTCCGTCCGACCCCGGCGGGGCCCGGACCGGCGGACGCGGGATCAGGCTGCCTGGGCCTCGCGCCCGCGGCTGATCTGCGCCGGCGCCGGCGCGTTGTCCTGGCCGGCCGTCGCCGTGACGCCGCCGATGGCGATGCGGCGCGGCTTCAGGGCCTCCGGCACCTCGCGCTTCAGCGCGACGGTGAGCAGGCCGTTCTCCAGGCTCGCGTCGACCACCTTCACGTGCTCGGCAAGATTGAACGTCTGCCGGAAGGTTCGGGCCGCGATGCCGCGATGCAGATACTGCGTCTCGCCCTCCTGAGCGGCCTTCTGGCCGGCGACGAGGAGCGTGGTGTCCTGCTGGGTCAGCGCGATTTCGTCGGCCGTGAAGCCTGCCACCGCCATGGTGATGCGGTACTGATCCTCGGCGACCTTCTCGATGTTGTAGGGCGGCCAAGCCGTGGACGGTTCGACGCGCTCGGCTTGGTTGAGCAACTCGAACAGGCGGTCGAACCCGATGGACGACCGGAACAGGGGCGAAACGTCGTAAGTCCTCATAACCACATCCTCCTGTGAGCAACGTGACTACAAGCGACGCCAGACACCGGGTCCGGCGCCCTCCCGCGAGCCCGTTTCCAGGCCTCGCACGCGCGTAACGTGTGAGCTGCGAGCGGGTTCCTCAAGAGGACGAGTATTTCTGTGTTTTCGCCGCGGGGTGTTCGAGGGGGGCGATTGGTCCCCCGTGGCTCCCTCCCCCGCAAAGGGGGAGGGGGAGCTGCCGACGCGAAGCCTCGCCCCACGATCCTCAGCCGACCGCGTCCTCCACCAGGATCTCGCGCTTGCCGGCATGGTTGGCCGGGCCGACGATGCCCTCGACCTCCATCCGCTCCATCAGCGAGGCGGCGCGGTTGTAGCCGATCTGAAGCCGGCGCTGGATGTAGCTGGTCGAGGCCTTCTGGTCGCGCAGCACCACCTGCACGGCCTGGTCGTAGAGGTCGCCGCCGGTCTCGCCGAAGGAGCCCTGGTCGAACACCGCGCCGTCGAGTTCCAACTCCGCCGCGCCGGCCTTGCCCTTCGCGCCCTTCTCCGGGGCACCCCCCTCGTCATCG